>CAPNGW010000263.1 GCA_948665105.1 uncultured Lachnospiraceae bacterium | reverse complement strand
GCTGCAGCGGCCAGGTTCTGGTCGGCTCCAATGGCTTTGGCACATGCCCCTGCGATTTTGGAGACCTTTCGCCCATGGGCATAATCTGCTGCCGAAAATGCCTTCATGGTTTTGGACAGCTCGTACCCCTCCTCTAAAATCCTGCTTAAAAACAAATCTCTGCTGTGCTCAATTCTTTCATTCAACAGTCGGAATATAATGGAAACCATGGATGTGGTGATAATTCCGTTTAAAATGCCATAAATCGTCTGCTCCCAGGAGAATTCCTGTGACTCCATGGTGGACAAAAGCGCTGCCAGGCAGAAGGTGACTGTGGTAATCATAAACCCGCACCACCAAAGGTGACGGCTTTTTTTGAGATAACGTATAATTACACATCCCCCTGCACACAGGAGAAGATAGTATGCCAGAAGGCAGACGCTTCCTGTTCCCGTCACAGTCAGAAGCAGGGAGCCGTAGCATCCGGCAATGAGACCGGTAAAGGAATCGGAAACCATGGTCATAAGTACCGGCATCAGCATAACCGGCCGGGCATAGTCCGGCAGAAAGCTTATGCCGGCAATGATAAGACAGCCTACGGCATAGGTTGTCCCAATACGCACAAAATTATTGGAGCGTTCGTGACAAGGTCCCCGCTCCATCCGCTCCCATTCCAGATGCAGACCCAAAAATATATAGAAAATCAGGCCACAGACACCGGTGAGCAGCCATTTGCCTTCTTCAGCTCTTTGTATTGCCAGTACAGCCCCTGTCATGGCAGCTGTGGAGACCAGCATGAGAAGCAACATATAAAAACGTTTAAAGGACCATCTATCTTCCAGCTTCATAGCGGCTCCCCGTTCTCTTCTTCTCTTTGCTGTCTTTTCTGCTGCGCTGCTCCTTTTTCTCGTAATCCTCGTAGGCCTTGACAATTTTCTGCACCAGCGGATGGCGCACTACATCGCTGCTGGTAAGCTGGCAGACGCCTATATCTTCCACTTTCTTAAGGACCTTAAGAGCCACATCCAGGCCGGATACCGCCCCGGGAGCTAAATCCTTCTGGGTGGCATCTCCGGTTATCACCACCTTGGAGCCGAAACCAATTCTGGTTAAAAACATTTTCATCTGGGCAGGGGTAGTATTCTGGGCCTCGTCCAGGATAATAAAGGCATTGTCCAGGGTACGTCCCCGCATGTAAGCAAGAGGCGCCACCTCGATGAGTCCCTTCTCCATATTTTTCATAAAGCTGTCGGCGCCCATAATCTGGTGGAGGGCATCATAGAGAGGGCGAAGGTACGGATCCACCTTACTCTGCAAATCTCCGGGCAGAAAGCCCAGCTTCTCCCCGGCTTCGATGGCCGGACGGGTCAGGATGATGCGGCTGACCTCCTCGTTCTTAAAGGCGGTGATAGCCATGGCCATGGCAAGATACGTCTTGCCGGTTCCTGCCGGACCGATACCAAACACAATCATCTTCTCCCGAATCCGGTCCACGTAGGATTTCTGCCCCAATGTCTTGGGCTTTACCGGCTTCCCGTTTATAGTGTGGCAGATAAGGTCCTTGTCAATCTCCGTAAGTGAGCTTTCTTTCTCCTCAAAGGTCAGAGAGATGGCATAATCCACATTCTGCTCTGTAATCTGATTGCCCCGTCTGGATAGCTCCAGCAGCTGGTGAAATACCCGGGAGGCTCTGTCCACGTCCCGTTCATTACCCAAAAGCTTCATGCTGTCCTCCCGCATCACTGCAGTGATGTGGAAGGCACGCTCAATTTTCTTCATATATGCATCAAACTGGCCGAACACGTTGGCCATGTGTGATACCGGCATATTAATCGTTATTTCCGTCAGACTCATTTGTCTCCAGTCCTTCCTCGTGGGGCTCATCCGGGATGGCTGCCCGCCGGACCCCCACAGGTTCAATGACAATAATGTCACCCCGGGCAGTACAATTTTTACCGTCCGTTACTATCATAACATTATTTTCAATAATTTGAACACCCTTTTCTACTAATTTTTTACAAAATACATCTATTTTATTCCGGGCCAATGCTTCTGCTTCCGTCGGCGTGTAAGTTTTTTGCCGGGTCACATACTCCTTGGACACTTCCTTATAGAGTACCAGGGGCAGATAAAAATTTTCTCCCAGCTTCAAGGGGCGCTCGGTGGTGACTCTGTCACTCATGGAAAAGTCCTGCTTTCCCACGGACAGACGCAGCATTTTCTGAAACAGGCGAAGGCTGTAGGTGCTCTTCTCCTTCCCGGTAAAAACCTTGTCCTTGACCGTGAGGGGAAAAGAATCCTGATAGGTGTAGGTAGTGATTCCCAGAATATCTGCATCTGCGTAGCATTGCTTGTTTCGAACCAGCTCGGCACTGTCATTGTAGATGGGAATCCGACCCTCCACCAGCACATCCCCCAGCTTTACGCTGCTTCCCTTCTCCACCAGAGGCGTCCCCTGTCTGGTGAAAATACTGTAAATCTCTGCATTTTTTCCGGCTATCAAATCACTGGGCGAGTCCTCCTTTACCGTCTCTGCCACAGAATTGGATATGAGGTTTTCCTGCAAATCAATGACCAGCCTGGTACCCTGTATCTTCACCGAGGCCCAGATAATATCATCATACTGGCTGCGGAGAAGCTCCTCCAGCGCTGCACAGTCCAGCTTACTTTTTCGGACGCCGTGATATACATCGTTTTCTTCCAGGAATTTAATAATGGCGCTGTCTGTCCGGTGCAGGTTCCCGGAAACTTCAATGTTCCAGACAAACAGGGACATGACATAGAGTGCGGCGGCACAAAGAGCGATGCCGCCAAAAAAAACCTTTCGTTTCCGGTAACGGTGCATAAGAAAGGGGAGTCCGGTACGCTTCTTGATTATCACCCTGGACCTGGTCTTTCTGAGAATGGGCTTTAAGCGGCGGAAGCTTCTAATGCTGATGCAGAATTCATAGCACTCCTTATGGTATGTAAGGTTCCAGATAAAAATTCCCTGGCGGCTGCACAGATTCAGGAAGCGTTCCGGCGCATAGCTAAGAAGCCTCACCGTGACATACCCCTGTAGAAATTTTAATTTTCCGCTCCTACTGCTTCTTGGACTTTCATTCAAAAAGCATCCCTCACTTTGCTCGGTCAATTGCCTCTCCTTATGGGTCATATATAATTTCATGGATTAATCCGGTCAGCTTCATCTCATCATTGGTGTAATACTGGATGAGCAGACGCTTTCCCCGAATCTCCACCTGACAGTTTTTTGTCTGTAACCGTATTTTTTCACAGGTATATTCAATGATTCCCTTATAATTCTCTATGAGGGCCTCTGTCCGTCCTGTGACAGTCAGGATAACGGCGCCGTACATGATATCCTTTGGCAGCTCCAGGGATTCCACGATGTTTGATTTGACCCGTTTTAATTTCTGTTTTCCCATATTTCACTATATGAGGGCAAAACATGTCTTATGCCCGCCGGCATTTTGTCTGTGGAGGCAATGCATACGCATAGTCACAGCCCCCTGTCTGTGGAGGCAATTAAGGAGCCTTTCACTTTTTCTGATTTACTCCGTTCTTGGGGCAGATATCAGAAAGGCAGCATCTGTCACAAAATGGCGTGGTTCTGGCGGTACAGATATCCCTGCCGTGGTATACCAGCCGGTGGCAGAAATCACTTCCTTCCTCTGGTGGAATGATTTTCCACAGGGCCATTTCCACCTTTTTCGGCTCCTTGATATTATCCACCAGCCCCATACGGTTGCATAGACGAATACAGTGGGTGTCGGTGACAATGGCCGACTTGCCGAAAACGTCGCCCATAATCAGGTTGGCGCTTTTGCGGCCTACACCGGGAAGCTTTAGAAGCTCGTCAAATTCCGTGGGGATATTGCCCCCGTACTGCTCTTTTAAGATTTTCATGCAGGCGTTGATGTCCCGGGCCTTGCTTCGTCCTAGACCGCAGGGGCGGACGATGGCCTCGATGTCATCTACCTCCGCTTCTGCCAGTGCATTGACATCGGGGAATTTTTCATAAAGCTTTTCTACCACCACATTAACCCGGGCGTCGGTGCACTGGGCCGCAAGGCGGACGCTGACCAA
>CAPNGW010000262.1 GCA_948665105.1 uncultured Lachnospiraceae bacterium | reverse complement strand
GATTTCCCGGCCGAAACCCTGGCCCGCTGGCGGGAAAAATATGCCCGGGCCAGAGAAATCCTTTTGGCGGAGGAGAGATAATTGCATAAGCGTCAATATCCGCATAGATGAAACTCTAGTGAGCAGCCACTTCCTCCCAAATACAAAAACCATAATTTGTTTTAATAAAATCCCCCGCCCACCCGGCAGGGGATTTTATAATTATCACATATATTTATTTCCCCGGTATCAGGCGAATAATTCTTCCGGCAAACTCGTTGAAATTCTGGGTCTGAAGGATGACTCTTCCAGGTCCCACCAGACGGGTCAGGAAGAGACCCTCCCCGCCAAAGAAAATATTCTTAATCCCCTTTACCGTCTCAATCTCATAGGACACGCTGCGCTCGAAAGCCACCACATTTCCGGTATCCACCTTAATTACCTCTCCGGGCGCCAGCGTCTTCTCCACCTTGTCGCCGTCAATTTCCAGAAATGCCATTCCGTAGCCGGACAATTCCTGAAGAATAAATCCTTCTCCGCCGAAAAGCCCCGCGGAAAATTTCCTGGTAAAGGTGACATTCAGGTGTACACTGTCCTGGGCGCACAGAAACGCCCCCTTCTGACAGATAAGTCCGTTCATCTCTCCCACATTGACGGGCATCACTTCCCCTGCCACCGTGGAAGCAAAAGCGATGGTGGCTCCGGGCCGTTCTGCCCGGTAAGTAGCCATAAACATGGACTCTCCCGAAAACATTCTTCCAATGCTCTTGCCCAGACCTCCCCGCATGTTGGAATCCATAGAAATTCCGTCACTCATCCAGGCCATCCCCCCGGACTGGGTGTACATGGTCTCACCGGGGGCGTCGAAAAGCACCTCCACCGCCGGCATAGTATCTCCTACAATTGCATAACGCATACTTACTCCTCCTTTTTATGATAAAATTCTTTCTTTTTTCTTCCTTCCGGGAAGCTGGGCAAGAATAATCGCCGCAAACATCAGCGCGCATCCGAGAATCTCCCGGCCACTCATCTCCTGTTTAAGAAGTACCAGCCCCGCCAACACCGAAATCACCGATTCCAGGCTGAGAATCAGGGAGGCCACCGTGGGATTCATGCCCTTCTGCCCCACAATCTGCAAGGTGTAGGCCACACCGCAGGAAAGGATTCCCGCGTACAATATGGGCTGCCAGGCCGCCAGCAGACTCCTCATATTGGGGCTTTCAAAAACAAACATACAGATGCCGCTTAAGAAGCCGTTGACCAGAAACTGTATGCAGGACATTTTTACCCCATCCACAAGCTGGGTATAGTGGTCAATAACCATAATATGTATGGAGAATCCCACCGCACACAGAAATACCAGAAGCTCTCCCTGTCCAATGGCAAATCCATCCGTAATACACAGAAAGTACAGGCCGCCTACTGCCAAAAGTACGCCAAGCCACACAGCAGGGGAGCATTTCCTGCGGAAAAACAGTCCCAGAATCGGCACAATCACAATATACATGGCCGTAATAAACCCGGCCTTTCCCACCGTAGTGTATACAATTCCGAACTGCTGCAGGTTGCTTGCCACAAAGAAGACGATACCGCACAAAATCCCACCGGTCATAAGCTTCTTCCTGCCTGCCTTTTGATTCTCCGGACTCATGGTCCGATATTCCGTCTGCCGCTCCGGATTCAGCTTATTGAGCACGAAAATGCAGGGAATCAAAAATAATCCTCCTATAACAGAACGCACACCGTTGAAGGTGAAGGGCTCCACATAATCCATCCCCTTACTCTGGGCCACAAAAGCCACACCCCAGATAAAGGCTGTCAAAAATAAAATCAATGAATTACGAATCTGCTGTTTCTTCATGGCTTCCTCCGGATATTTCATTTTGCTTTCCACCCTAAGTATATGAAATTACCAGCAAAAAAGCAATCCCCACGGGCCTGTTTTTTGCCCGTGAGGTCTTTAATTTTTCATCCCTGAATACCGCCCCTGCCGACGGCATTTGAAGCCTTCTCCGCTATGCTTCCTTCTTCAATCCCTTCTCCGTAAGCCGATACACCTTGTCACACACCTCCTGAATATACTTTCTGTCATGGGAAATGCTGATGATAGCTCCGTCAAAATCTTTCAGATGCTTACGAATCACCGGGTTAGACAAGGGAGAAAAGTTGCGGGTGGGCTCATCCAGAATCAGAACGTTTGCACCGCTCATACTCATTTTCAGGAGAAGCAGCTTGGCCTTCTGGCCCCCGGACAGCTCCCCGATGGGGTGACTCATCTCATCCGCCGTATATTTCAGGCTCCCCAGCCAGGTGCAGATTCTGGTCTCCTCTTCCTTGTCCCCGGTACTGCTTAAATACTCCACAGGGGTAACAGGCAGACGGAGTAAGTCGTCATAATTTTGGGGCATGTAGGCCGCTTTAATGTCCCTCCGGGGCAACAGCTGTCCTGCAATCTTACGAAGGAGCGTTGTCTTGCCCACACCATTCTTTCCGATAATGCATATCTTCTCCGCTCCATTGACATTTAATTGAATATTTTCTGCAAGCACACGCCCCTCCTTGCATTCCTTGCTCTCTGGCATCCCCGGGCTCTCTGTCCGGGGCTCCCCGTCCAGGCTGGTGTTGCTTGTATCACCTGCAATCAGCTTTGGCAGATACATTTCCAGCACCCGTTTTCCGTTGGGAAGCTCTTCTGACCCATTCAGCTTGAAGAAAATTGCCTCCTCTGCCTCCGGCATCTTTGTCCTTTCGGCGTATTCCCGCTCAAACCGGTGCTCCAGCGCTTTCACCGCATGCATTTTCTTCTTCAGAAGCTGGCCTCCATGGGGGTCCTGCCGGGTGATGACATTCTGCTGATGCTCCACCTTCTGCTGGATTTTCCGAAACCGTTCCTGCTGTTTCTCATACTCACTGCGCTCCTTCCGGGCCAGCTGCTCCTGTCGCAAAAAATCCTGACTCCTTCTATTTACATACGTCCTGTAATCCGTCTTCTCCACCGTATACCGTGGCTGAGTCTTCCGTTTTACCTGCTCCAGGTGAATAATCATGTTGGCAGTGCGTTCCAGAAGCACCTCGTCATGGGAAATATACAAAACCGGTTCCCTGCAAGCATTGATAAACTCCTCCAGCCATTCCAGGGTCTCAATATCTATGTCGTTGGAGGGTTCGTCCATGAGAAGCACCGTCGGCCTCCGGCTTAACATCCGAATAAACTGGACCTTGATTTGCTCTCCTCCGGACAAGCTTCCCAGGGGCCGGTCCTCATACAGAAGTTCCGGGGAAATTCCCATTCTCTGAGCCAATAATGCCAGCTCTTTGGCGCTCATGTCAAAGAAGGCAGGCTCCCCCGCCAGAAATTCATAGACGGTTTTCTCCTTTTCCCAGGATTTCAGCTCCTGAGCCAAATATCCTAAAACCTCATTATTTTTAATAATCTCTCCGGTGTACTCCACATAGTCCTCCACCAGTCCATCCTCATATAGCAGCTTCAATATGGTGGATTTTCCGTTTCCCTCCTCCCCGATAAGTGCCGCCTTGTCCCCCGGATTCAGTGTAAAGGATAAATCCTCCACCAGTGTTCTCATGTCCTTTTTATGGATTACGTTTAAATGTTTTATTTGCACCATATCTGTCACCTCTCTAAGGGCTTTTCTATCACAAGAAAGTTCAAAAAGCTTTCCTGCAACAGAAAATCTGCTTCCGGTCTGTACCCGAAAGCAGATAATATTGATGCTGTCCCATATAGCAGGCGGCAGAAAAACGCCTTCCACGTTTAAAGTGCCATCCCGGCACACTACAAAAGGGCTATGACATCAAATAATCCATAAATCGGGAACAAGAACCGGCACGGACATTCTCTGGAATCTCCGCTTATTGCCTGGCATCTTCATTGTCTCGAATTATCAATTATTTAGAAATCATTTCCGCCCTCCTGTTGTTCTTTCTTTTTTGGTTATATCATATCTTTCCCCATCTGTCAATCTTTTATGATTTCCATTGATAAAATAAGAAATGGCATGGTATAATATCGACAGACATTATACCGGCCCGAAGCGAAGCGGAGTGGCCATCGGTCGCCCAAGGCGAAGCCATA
>CAPNGW010000261.1 GCA_948665105.1 uncultured Lachnospiraceae bacterium | reverse complement strand
GCTCCCGCCCCGGCACTTCATCGAATATAGCGGTATCCGCCTCTCCCAGACGCCGCACCTCTGCCAAAGCCTGCATCTGCATGAGGATACGCTCCTTTTGACGCTTAAGCTCCGCCTCTTTTTGCACCAGCCTCTGGCTGGCTTCCGTAAGAATCTCCTCCTGGAGGCCCAGATCTGAATGCAGCATCTGTTTTAACTCCTTCACCGGGATGTCGATGCTTCGATAGAAGGAAATGTTGCCAAGCTCCATGGCCAGGGCCAGGGAATATTCCCGGTAATCATTCTCCTCATTCCGCTCCGGGGCCACCAGTCCTTCACTGTCCCAATAGCGGATGGTGGCTTTGGGAATATTAAGAAGCCTTGATATCTCTTTGATGCTGTAGTTTTTCCTGTTCTCCATAAAGTACGCCTTTCCTTTTCTCTTTCCTTCCGTTTCCTGAATCCGCAGTTAGGCCTCTTCACATGCTTTGACTTCCGCCTCTATTATATAAAAAACCCTTGGTGCGTTCAAGAAGCTTTTTTCTAAAAACACTCTCTTGACATTCAAGTTACTTTAACATTTATACTTATAGAAGAATAAAAAAGGAGTTTGTTACTATGAGAAAAGAATTTTGCCGCTATATTTTCCCGGCCATGTTTTCCTTCATGCTGACCGGCATCTATTCCATTGTAGACGGCATTTTTGTGGGAAATGCCGTGGGAGACAACGGTCTGGCTGCCATCAACATTGTCTGGCCTCTGGCCGCCCTTATTATCTCCCTTGGCACCGGCATCGGCATGGGGACCTCCGTGATTGTTTCCTTAAACCGTGGCGCAGGAAATGAGAAAAAAGCAAAGCAGGCGGAGGGAAATGCCTTCTTTCTGATTCTTGTGGGAACCCTGGTTCTGGCGTTGGCGCTGGGCCTCCTGCATTCCTTCTTATTGAGGATAATGGGGGCGGAAGGCATCATTTTCACTTACTGCCGGCAATATATACAGGTTCTTCTTTGGGGAAGCATCGCCCAAATCAGCGCCACTGCTCTTCTGCCCTTAATCCGCAATCACGGCGCATCCATTTTTGCCATGATTGCCATGGCTCTGGGATGTATTACCAATATTGCTTTGGACTGGGTGTTTGTATTTGAACTGTCCTTGGGAATCCGGGGTGCCGCTTTCGCCACAGTCTGCGGCCAGATACTGACCCTTGCCTTGTGCATCGGCTTTTTTGCAAAAAAATCCCGCCGGGATGTAATTCATTACTTAAAGCCCAATTCCGGGCTGATAAGGTCCATCCTGAAGGTGGGCGCTTCTCCCTTTGGGCTGACATATCTTCCTTCCATCACCATCATTTTTATGAACCTGCAAACCTTGAAGTACGGAGGCACACCGGCGGTGAGCGCCTACGCTATCTTAGCCTATATCCTGTCCTTTATGGAGCTTTTGATTCAGGGTATCAGTGACGGAAGCCAGCCCCTCTTGAGCTTAAGCCGCGGCGGTGGAAAAATCAAGGAATTAAAGACTTACCGGAAATGGATGTTCCTGCTGGCCTTGGGCTTCGGCGCAGTCAGCGGCATTGTCACCGTTGCCTTAAAGGATCAGATACCGGTTCTGTTCGGAGGCTCACAGGAAGCAGCTGTCTATATCGCAGACTCTGCACTGCCCATTGGCATTGCCCTTCTGCTTTACGGCTTTTCCAAACCGGCCATCTCCTACTTCTACGCCATCAATCAGACCACCCCCTCCTCCATTATGGTGTACGGGGAAGTTGCTTTAACGGTTGGGCTTATCTACCTGCTCCCTCTGGCCTTGGGTCTTATGGGCGTGTGGTATACCATGCCGCTGGTACAGCTTCTGTTGAGTCTGATTGGCCTATTCTTCTTAAAGCGCCAGCCGATTCAGGATTTGCCGAAGATTAGCGAGCAGGTGACGGAAGCATAGAGACAGCACTCATTTGTCATAAAAGTAAAAAAGCCTGCCGCCGGCTCCCGGAACTCTCCGGTTGGCCAGGCGACAGACTTTTTTATCCCATCCGATATAACCTTACTCCACCACAACGCCCTTCTGCAGCATCACATTTGCGTACAGGGCAGATTCCCCGGTGGCTATAATGGCATAGGCTGTTTTTGCTTCCTCATAGAAAGCAAAACGTTCAATATTTCCCACGCAGTCAGCGCCGCGCTCATCGTGCTTCGCTATAATCTCCTTGTAGGTATCCCAAATTGGTGTCTCCACCTTATCCCCAGGCATAACCTCCATAAGATTCACCGGCTTCTCCACATAGGTATCCAGAGGGAACACCTGTAAGATAGCGTCCAGAAGCTCCGGCACGCCATGGCCGTCACAGCGAATCACAATGGCATCCTTTCCCATGGACTCCGCCGGGAAATTTCCGTCGGAAATCACAAGCCTGTCGCTGTGTCCCATCTCGCACAAAACCATCAAGAGCTCCGGCGATAAAATTTTCGGAATTCCTTTTAACATCTCTTAACCTCCAAAATTGTTACTGTTCACTCCGTGACCAGTAGCCCAAAAACTGCTTATTTGTACATGGGTCCGTAGGTCTGGCAAGCACGGTAGTCGGCAGCTTCCTTGTCCATGCCGAATGCATCCCATGCCTTGGGCCGGAAAATGTCTTCCGCGGGAACATTGTGCATGCATACCGGGATTCTCAAAATGGAGCACATGGTGATCAAGTCCGCGCCGATATGTCCGTGAGAGATTGCCCCGTGGTTGGCACCCCAGTTGTTCATAACCTCGTAAGCAGACTTAAATGCGGAGCCTTCCTTGCCGTCACATCTGGGAGCAAACCAGGTGCAGGGCCATGTATAGTCAGTTCTCTTCCAAAGGGTATCGGAAACCTCTTCAGGAAGCTCCACGGTCCAGCCTTCTGCAATCTGAAGCACCGGGCCTAAGCCTTTCACCAGATTCAGACGAATCATGGTTGCAGGCATGGTTGCTCTTGTGACAAATCTGGAGGAATATCCGCCTCCCCGGAAGTACCCGTTGTCCGCCGGATTCCAGGTGGTAGCTGCCATAATAGCATCCTGGTCCTCCTTGGTCACCTCGTACCAGGGCTTCATCACCGGATTACCCTTGGCATCCTTGGCTTCCGCATTGGCATCCAGGCAGCATGCGCCGGAGTTAATCAGGTGAATGATACCGTCAGCCTCCTTGGCATAGCCCTCAATGTCATAGCCGGTTACCCGCTTGATGGCATCGCCACTCCAGTAGGTACGAACATCTGCAAACATCTGAGCCTTGTTGGTCAAAAGCTTCATGAACAGCATTCCCAGACCGTTCAACACGTCATTCTCAGTTGCCAGAATGTAGGGCTCTCTTGCACCGTTCCAGTCAAAGGAGGTGTTAAGCACTGCTTCTGCAAAGTCACCGTTGGGGTAGAAATCCGTCCACTGCCGCTGTCCCTGGAAGCCTGCTGCAATGGCGTTATGTCCAACAGCCTCCTCCTCGCAGCCTTTGGGCAGATTGTCATTTCCGTTCATCAAATCCTTGATGATAACAGCCATCTTAACTACGAACTCAAACTGTTTTTCCTTCTCTTCGTCACTCTTCTTTACAAAATCCGGGTTCTTGTCAAAACCAATCTTACAGGTCTCTTTTGCCCAGGTCATGGCTTTCTTAAACTCTGCCTCATCATAGATGCCCTCGGTCATGCGGCGGATGATTTCAACCTCATCCACAGATTCAACCCGAAGTCCCAGATAAGACTCCAGGAAATCGGAATCGATGATGGAGCCGCCAATTCCCATGCAGATGGAGCCAATCTGTAAGTAGGATTTTCCTCTCATGGTAGCTGCTGCAACGGCCGCACGGCCAAACCGCAGTAATTTTTCTTTAATGTCGTCTCCGATGTTGGAGTCGTCCGCATCCACCACGTCATGTCCGTAGATGCCGAATGCGGGAAGTCCCTTCTGTGCATGGGTAGCCAAAACGGATGCCAGATATACAGCCCCTGGACGCTCGGTAGCGTTGAGTCCCCATACAGCCTTTATGGTGGAAGGATCCATGTCCATGGTCTCGGAGCCATAGCACCAGCAGGGCGTTACCGTCAGGGTAATGGCAACGTTCTCTTTTCTGAATTTTGCTTCGCAGG
>CAPNGW010000260.1:1230-4103 GCA_948665105.1 uncultured Lachnospiraceae bacterium | reverse complement strand
CCGCCTTTGGAAAAGCCTCGGCGCCGGGACAGGCAGAGTACGCCAAGGTTTCAGAATTTCTGGACAGGATGGATACGTGGAGCAGATGAAAGCGGAAAATATTTTTTTAATCGGATTCATGGGAACCGGGAAAACCACAGTGTCCCGGCATCTGGCGAAACTGCTGGGATGCCGGGAGCTGGACATGGATCAGGAAATTGAGCGCCGGGAAGGACAGAAAATCCGTGAAATTTTTGCAAAGAAGGGGGAAGAGCATTTCCGCTTTCTGGAGACATCGCTGATTGGTGAGCTGGAAACACAACAGGGGCTTCTGGTGTCCTGTGGCGGAGGCGCGGCTCTACGGCAGGAAAATGTAGCCGGCATGAAGAAAAATGGAATTGTGGTGCTCCTTACCGCAACGCCTGAAACCATATACGAGCGGGTGCGTCATGGAAGCAGCCGGCCTCTTTTACAGGGAAATATGAATGTGCCCTATATCCGTAAGCTTATGAAAGACCGGGAGTCCTTCTATCTGGAAGCGGCAGATATGATTGTGCCTGTGGACAATAAATCCCCGGAGAAAATCGCGGCAGAAATCCAGGAAAGTATGAGGAAATATAAATAATATATAAAAATAGTGTAAAAACTGAAAAAACCCTTTGCATTTTCTGAAAAATGTGATATACTACATAAGCTGTCATTGATTGGACAGCCAGGCACCCTTAGTCTAATGGATAAAACATCAGATTCCGGTTCTGACGTTGTGGGTTCGAGTCCCGCAGGGTGCATTGATACGATTATTAACGATATTTAACATATATTACAACTGAATAGAGGAGGTATATATGAAGTTTGCCGATTGGAACAAGGATGGATTGTACTGGAAGAGCATGTTGGATTTTTGCAAGAAAAACATCAGATATATATCATCAGGTATTGCCGTAGTCATACTGGTTGTAGTTTTGGCATTGACGGCGGGTGGCCAGAGAGAAGAGAAGGAAGAGAGCAAACAGGAGAACGGAGCAGTAGAGGAGCAGACTGCGGATCAAGGAAGTTTTGAGACAGATGCCGTTCCGGAGATAAATACCTTAATACAGAGTTATTACGGGGCGTATGCGTCAGGAGATATTGCGGCGCTGGAAATATATGCGACCCCTATTTCTGATTTGGAGAAGGGGTACATCGCTATGATGGGCCAGTATGTGACGAAATATGAGAATATTCAGTGTCACACCAAGCCGGGCCTTAATGAAAATGAATATTATGTGGTGGTGGAGGTTGCAGATACTCACTATACGGGGATTGAGACCACCACGTCCACCTTAAGCTCTTTTTATGTGAGACAGAATGAGAGCGGCGGGTATTATATTGATAATCTGTACAGCTCCTTCAACTGGGAAGTCCAGGAGCTAGAGATGGATACCCAGGTGAGGGACTTTATCATTGCCTATGAACAGCAGGAGGATGTAACACAACTGATTGCTGCTGTGCAGGCGAAAATAGACGCCGCCTTGGAAGCGGATGCCGCTCTTAAGACCATGAGTGAGGTTACGATTCCCCAGGCAATTCAGGCATGGGTGGCGCAGGTTACCGGTGGGGCGGAAGATAATACACCTGTGGAGGACACTCCGCCAGCGGAGGAGCCCACCCAAGGAGAACAGACACCTGAGGAGCCTGCAGATACGCCGGAAACTCCCGACGAGAGTCAGCAAACGGCAACCACCGAAACAGTTTATGCCACCGATAATATCAATATCCGCAGGCAGCCGGATGAGACTTCCGAGCAGATGGGAAGCGCATTGGCAGGACAATCCTTTACCAGAACAGCAACCACCGACAGCGGATGGAGTGAGATTGATTATAATGGCGGCAAGGCATATGTCAAGAGCGATTATCTGAGTACCGAAGCTCCGGCCCAGAATACAGGAGATACCGGGAATACAGGAGATGCCGGAGGCGGTGTGAATTATCTGCTGCCGGGTGAGACTGTCACCATGGGGGAAGGCCTGAATGTGCGCGTATCCATGGGCGAGGACGCAGAACGGCTGGGAACTGCCGAGGCTGGCGATACAGTAACTGTGGTTCTGAGTTACGCGGAGGGCTGGACCAAGGTAGAGTGGAACGGACAAACCGGTTATATCAGGACAGACTTGTTGTTGAATCAACGATAGAGATTACGCTCTGCAAGTTTTCTATTCTCATAAATAAAGAGAACTGCCAACAGATTTTTCAAAAGAGGGAAATTTGTGGCAGTTCTTTTTTCTGTGCAAATGCATAAAAGACGGAAAAAGATTCACTCTAATTATCAGAACACAACAAGGAGGTTCTTTATGATTCGCAATGAGGAAGTAGATGTACTCAATGAAACCTGCAGGAACACAAGAATGGCTTTGGACTCCATTCATACGGTTTTAAATAAAGTATATGATGAAGATTTCGCCTATGATTTAAATTGCCAGGCAAATAAATTCCGGGAACTGGAACGTAAGGCGGAGCGGGCCATGATGAAGGAGGGCATCCTGCCCCGGGAAGGCTCCCGGCTGGAAAAGGCCATGCTCTGGTCCTCCATACAGGCCAACACACTCTTAAATACCAGCACCGCCCATGTGGCAGACATGATGATTCAGGGAAACACCCGAGGAATTACGGAGCTGCTGAAAGCGACCCACAACAATAAAGTCAAGGGCAGCTACGCCAACGAAATTGCCAATGAACTCATGGATTTCGAAGAGAAGAATATAGAAAAATTGAAAAGTTATTTATGATGTGTTATACTATGAGCAGTGCCAAAATGACCGGGAATAAATCGTCTGTTTACAGACGTATTTATTCATGGTTATTTTGATAGGGCGATAGCCCGCAGTGAGTGAGCAAAGCTCACGAACTGCACTGCG
>CAPNGW010000260.1:0-1130 GCA_948665105.1 uncultured Lachnospiraceae bacterium | reverse complement strand
TTTTGATAGGGCGATAGCCCGCAGTGAGTGAGCAAAGCTCACGAACTGCACTGCGTGTAAGAGCCCTACAACAAGTTCCCACCCCACAAAGGAGCATTTATGGAAACAACTGGAATCCGAATCAACAAATATCTAAGTGAATCCGGCATCTGCTCCCGGCGGGAGGCGGACCGCCATATCCAGCAGGGCAACGTTACCATTGACGGGAAAGCTGCCGTCATGGGTGACCGTGTGCTTCCCGGACAGTACGTTTCCTTCTGTGGGACTCCCGTCAGCAGGGAAGAGGAGCCTGTGATTCTTTTGGTTCACAAGCCGGCTGGCATTGTGTGCACTGCTGAGAAGCGGGAAAAAGACAATATTGTGGATTTTATCAATTATCCAAAACGCATCTACCCTGTGGGGCGTCTGGATAAGGATTCCAGCGGACTTATACTTATGACCAACCAGGGAGAGCTGGTCAATAAGCTGATGCGGGCAGGAAACTACCATGAAAAAGAATATGTCGTCACCGTCAATAAGCCCGTCACCCCGGAATTTTTGCGGGGTATGTCCGGTGGCGTTCCCTTAAAAGAACTTAAGACAATGACCCGCCCCTGTAAGGTCAAAAAGACAGGTCCAAGGACGTTCTATATCACCTTGACCCAGGGACTGAACCGCCAGATTCGGCGTATGTGCCAATATTTTGACTACCGGGTTGTATCCCTTACGCGCATTCGCATTTTGAATCTGCATTTGGGAGAACTGCCCTTGGGTACATATAGAAGTATCACACCAAAAGAGCTTTCGGAGCTGAAAAGAGCGCTCCGGTTTTCCGTCAACGAAACGGTATGCCACCCCAAGGAGCATCACGAAAGGGTGTCCCGTAGAACCATGCACTGTGAAGCGACCCGCTTAGAGGAGAATATAGATGGAAGAAAACCAGGCAGAAATAAGAGCAAAAGAACTGCGGCAGCTGATTGAATACCACAGCAACCGCTATTACAATATGGATGACCCGGAAATCAGCGATTATGAATTTGACCTTATGATGCGGGAATTAAAGGCCATTGAGAAAGAACATCCCAATTTGAAGACCGGGGATTCGCCCACTGGGAAGGTGGGGGGCACCGCCAAGCGTGAGGCCGGTGTGC
>CAPNGW010000259.1 GCA_948665105.1 uncultured Lachnospiraceae bacterium | reverse complement strand
AGGCTTCTTTGCAGACTGGACCATCCGGCACCCGGATATTGAGAACGGAGAACTGCTGCAGCATTGCGGACCATGGCCGATTTCCGTGGCGCAGGAGAAACCGAAACTGACCTATCCCCTTGCATTTGACCATCCGGGCAGCATCACCGCGGAGGCCAAATACGGAGAGGTGACACTGGCGAGATTTGACGGTGACGGTGGAGAATATTTCATGCTGCTTGGCAATGCAAGGGGTGTGGAAGGGCCGAAAGGAATGGGTACATATCTCTGGGTGGAGGTAGATAATATCAAACGTCTTGAGGCAAAGATTGTGGAAGGACCCTACATTCATCACTGTGTCGGCATCCACAAAGATGTGGTGCCGGTACTGTACGAGGCGTGTAAGTATATCGGTATCAAACCGGATTTGTATGACCCGATTGAAGAGGATGTAAAAGCGTATCTGCGCGGAGAATAAAGGATATTATGGAAAGGAAAGAGAGATGGAAAATTTAAAAGCATTATCTTATGATTTACGGAAAAATGTAGTAGATATGATTGTGGAGGGGAAGGGCGGACATATCGGAGGTGATATGAGTGTCATTGATGCCCTGATTGCACTGTATTTCAAGGTGATGAATATCAGCCCGGAGAAGCAGGACGATGAAAACAGAGACAGGTTTGTCATGAGCAAAGGCCATTGTGTGGAGGCGCTCTACGCTGTCCTGGCGGCAAAAGGTTTTTTCCCGATAGAAGAAGTGATTGAAAAATTCAGTAAATTTGGCTCCCAGTACATCGGCCACCCGAATAATAAGCTGCCGGGTATCGAAATGAACTCGGGTTCGCTGGGACATGGGCTCCCGGTGAGCGTGGGAATGGCATTAGCCGGTAAAATGGATAATATGGATTATCGTGTGTATACGGTGATGGGCGACGGAGAACTGGCGGAGGGCTCCGTCTGGGAAGGCGCCATGGCGGCAGCTCACTATAAACTGGATAATCTCTGCGCGACAGTGGACAGAAACCGTCTGCAGATTTCCGGCAATACAGAAGATGTAATGGCCCATGATGATTTGCATGAGAGATTCAGAAGTTTCGGATGGTATGTGATTGATGTGAAGGATGGCAATGATATTGAGCAGTTGGTGGCTGCTTATGAAGAAGCAAAGACTGTGAAGGGAAAGCCTTCGGTGGTAATCGCCAATACGGTGAAGGGCTGCGGTTCCACAGTGATGGAAGATAAAGCGGGATGGCATCATAAGGTGCCCACAGCGGAAGAATACGAACAGATTATCAGTGATTTTGCGAAGAGAAAGGAGGCGCTGTGAGATGAATAAAATACCAAACAGGCAGGCAATCTGCGAAGTGTTGATGGAAAAGGCAAAAGAAGATAAAGATATTGTGGTTTTGTGCAGTGATTCCAGAGGAAGTGCGTCCCTTGCGCCTTTTGCAAAGGAATTTTCGGAACAGTTTATCGAAGTGGGCATTGCGGAGCAGAATCTGGTCAGCATCGGTGCAGGGCTTGCAAAATGCGGTAAGAAAGTGTTTGCGGCTTCTCCTGCCAGCTTTGTGTCAACCAGAAGTTACGAGCAGGCAAAAGTAGACTGTGCATACTCCAATACCAATGTGACATTAATCGGCATCAGCGGCGGCATCAGTTATGGCGCACTTGGCATGAGCCATCATTCCGCGCAGGATATTGCGGCGATGTCTGCTATTCCCAATATGCGGGTTTATCTGCCCAGTGACAGGTTTCAGACGGCCTGCCTGATTAGGGAACTGCTGAAAGATGAGAAACCGGCGTACATCCGTGTGGGAAGAAATCCTGTGGAAGATATTTATACAGAGGAAAACTGCCCATTTACAATGGATAAGGCAACAGTAGTGTCAGAAGGCGAGGATGTTTTGGTCGTTGCCTGTGGCGAGATGGTGCGCCCCGCAGCGGATGCAGCGGAGCTGTTGAGACAAGAAGGCATTCATGCAGCAGTGCTGGATATGTACTGTGTGAAGCCTCTGGATAAAGAAGGTCTTCTGAAAGCTGCAGACAAAGTAAAAGCGGTGGTGACAGTGGAAGAGCATGCGCCTTTAGGCGGCCTCGGTTCCATGGTCAGTCAGGTGATTGGCGAATCCTGTCCGAAGAAAGTGATTAATCTTGCTCTGCCTGACACGCCTGTCATCACAGGCACATCAAAAGAAGTGTTTGACTATTACGGACTGAATGCAGCGGGTATCGCCAAAAAGGTCCGGGAAGTATTGCAGTAGAGACAGAGGGAAGGAAAAAGAGCATGAGCAGATATGTATTGGGGATAGACCAAAGTACTCAGGGAACAAAAGCTCTCTTGTTTGACGAGGAGGGTGAGCTTCTTTACAGGAGCGCTCTTCTTCACAGACAGATTGTGGATGAGCGCGGCTGGGTAGAACATGATTTGGAAGAAATCTATGCAAATACAGTGCAGGTCGTAAAAAATTTGGTGGAAACGGCGGGGATTAATAAAGGGGATATTGCGGTGTTGGGGATTAGCAATCAACGTGAGACTGTTGCCTGTTGGGAAAAGGAAAGCGGAACCCCCGTATATAATGCTGTTGTATGGCAGTGCGCAAGAGGAGCGGATATCTGTGCAGAGATTCAGAAGCAGGGATACGCGGACAAAATAAGGGCAGCCACCGGACTTCAGCTTTCTCCCTATTTTTCGGCGGCAAAACTTGCCTGGATATTTCAAAATGTAAAAGGGATAAAGGAGCGTGCCGCAAAGGGAGAGATTGCCTGCGGTACGATTGACAGTTTTCTCGTATACAGGCTTACGAAGGGCAAAAATTTCCAGACTGATTACTCCAATGCTTCCAGAACACAGCTGTTTAATATTAGGTCGTTGTGCTGGGATGAGGAACTTTTGAAAATATTTGGCATTGATAAGTCCTGTATGGCAGCGGTGACAGACTCAAACGGAGATTATGGTGTGACAGACTTTGACGGTTTTTTGGATAAGCCGATTCCTATCCGGGGTGTACTGGGGGATTCCCATGGTGCCCTTTTCGGGCAGGGATGTCTGCAGAAAGGGATGATTAAGGCAACTTACGGAACCGGTTCATCCATCATGATGAATATAGGGAGGGAACCGGTATTTACCGATATGGGTGTGGTGACTTCTCTCGCCTGGTCTATGGATGGAGAAGTAAGTTATGTACTGGAAGGCAATATCAATTATACCGGTGCTGTGATTACATGGCTGAAAGATGAGATGGGGCTGATTTCCTCTGCCAGTGAGAGTGAAGAACTGGCCAAAAGAGCAAGGAGAGGCGACCAGACATATCTGGTTCCGGCATTTTCCGGGTTAGGTGCTCCTTACTGGAACAGTGAAGCAAAGGCGGTTATCTGTGGTATTACGAGAACGACAGGAAAAGCGGAGGTTGTGAAGGCTGCGCTTGACTGTATTGCTTATCAGATTACAGATATTGTCCGGGTAATGCAACAGGCCAGTGGAATTGAGATAGCGGAGATTCGGGTGGACGGTGGTCCCACAAAAAACGGTTACCTGATGCAGTTTCAGAGCGATATGCTGGGTATTCCTGTAAGAATACCGGAGACGGAAGAACTTTCCGGTATAGGAGCAGCATATGCGGCGGGGCTTTCTCTGGGTATTTACAATAAAGATATTTTTGATAGGATAAAGAGAAAAAGCTATGAAAATAAACTGGAAAGAGAGCAGTGTGAAAATCTTTATGCCGGGTGGAAAGCGGCAGTGCAGATGGTTATATCTGAAAAAGAGGTTTCGGAGAAGAGCGGGAAATGACTTATGAGGAGGCATGTTATGGAGAGAAAAGAAATTTTGAAACGTCTTGGCTATGCTGCGCTGCCGGCGGCCAAAGTGCGCGTTATTGTGGATTCCGATGTGAAAAACGAAGCGGATGACCCGTATGCAATTATGCATCATCTGCTCGTGCCGACATTTGACGTTCGCGGGATTTTTGCGACGCATTTCGAACAGAAAGCGGGGCATACCGGTGATTCGATGGAGCGAAGCTATCAGGGGGCGCTGAAACTGATGGAGCTTGCAGAGATTGATGATGTGCCGGTTCTGCGGGGATGCCGGTATCCGCTTGCCGATAAAAAAGACGCGCCCGACAGCGAAAGCGTC
>CAPNGW010000258.1 GCA_948665105.1 uncultured Lachnospiraceae bacterium | reverse complement strand
TGGCAACAGGCGGGGCACATGTAAACCCCATCCGAAGCAAGACCGAACAGAAGCGTTGACGCGGCCCGCCAGCTTCAGGTAGGTTGCTTGAGGGAATTGGCGACAATTCTCCTAGACAGATGATTATTCAAGACATAACCCGGCTTATCGTTCTGCTTATGTAATCAAAAGGCCTCTGGGCCGGAAGAATATTCCGGCTGCCAGCGGCCTTTTCATGCATTTATCAACTCTTGCGAACAAATTCCATCTTGCATTTGGGACAGGTGATACATATTTTACCTTTTCCTCTGGGAACCCGGACCTTTTGCTTGCAGCCGGGGCAGCGGAAGAAATGGTAAATCTTTGCCTGTTCCCGGTGCTTTCTTTGCTTGTCCTTTCCCACGGCAAGAGAGTATTTCCAATTCAAATAGCGCTGGTTCTCCCCGGAACGCTTCTGGATGTTCCGGGAGAACATGCGAAAATAAGTATATCCCAGAATTACCAGGGCAATCAGATAGGAAAATTTGAGAAAAGGGAAAAAGGATAAAATCAAAAAAGCCAGGGATACAAACATCAGTACACGGCCCAACTGATCCGCGCCGTACCGTCCTGCCATAAACTGCTGAAATTTTTGTCTCATGTCATTCACTCCTTGTCATATACAGATATGGTAGAACGAAAGGGCGTCAAAGTCAATGGAACTATATTCTTTTAAGAAACATTTTAGGAATTGGTAAGATTTAACGCACCTTCTTATGTCCCTTGTATTTTCCCTCGCAGTATTTGCAGCGGTAAACCTGCTTTTCCGGGTCCGTCAACACAAAGACCTGTTCCAGCTCCTGCTCGATGGAGGTGATACAGCGGGGATTCTTACAGCGGATAATATTTCGGATTTCCTGGGGAAGCTTTAAGACCTTCTTCTCCACGATTTTTTCACCCTTGATAATATTCACGGTGATGTTGTGGTCGATAAATCCCAGCACGTCCAGATCCAGGGTGTTGGGGTCACATTCCACTTTTAAAATGTCCTTCTTGCCCATCTTGCTGCTTTTGGCATTTCGGATAATGGCCACACAGTAATCACCCTCATCCAGCTTCAAATCGTGGTAAAGCTGCAGACTGGTTCCCGCCTGAATGTGGTCCAGCACAAAGCCTTCGGAAATTGCACCAACGTTTAACATACCTCCACCTCCAATAATGTAAGAATCAGGGCCATCCGCACATAGACGCCGTACTGTGCCTGTTTAAAATAAGCCGCTCTGGGGTCGTCGTCCACCTCCACGGAGATTTCATTTACCCGGGGCAGGGGATGTAAGACCAGCATATCCTCCTTGGCCAGCGCCATCTTTGCCTTGTCCAGAATGTAGAAATCCTTCATCCGCACGTAATCCTCTTCGTTGAAGAAGCGTTCCTTCTGCACTCTTGTCATGTAGAGAATATCCAGGTCCGCCATGGCGTCCTCCAACCGCTCCACCTCCTGATAAGGAATGTTGTGCTGGGTTAATACCTCCTCACGAATATAGCTGGGAACCCGAAGCTCCTCCGGGGAAATCAATACGAACCGGATATTCGGATAGCGAATCAGGGCGTGAATCAGAGAATGGACGGTACGGCCGAATTTTAAATCGCCGCAAAGGCCAATGGTCAAATCTCCCAGATGTCCTTTCAGGGAATGGATGGTGAGAAGGTCGGTTAAGGTTTGGGTGGGATGCTGATGTCCGCCGTCGCCGGCATTGATAACCGGAATAGTGGATTTCTGGGAAGCTACAAGAGGAGCGCCCTCTTTGGGATGACGCATGGCACAAATATCTGCGTAACAGGAAATAACGCGAATCGTATCGGAAACACTCTCGCCCTTGGCGGCGGAGCTGCTGTCTGCACTGGAAAAGCCTAAGATACTGCCACCCAGATTCAGCATAGCGGCTTCAAAGGAAAGGCGGGTACGGGTGCTGGGCTCGTAAAAGCAGGTGGCCAGCTTCTTGCCGTCACAGGCATGGGCGTATTTTTCCGGATGATGTTCAATGTCGTTGGCCAGGGATAATAATTTATCCAGCTCCTCCACTGAAAAATCCATGGGGCTCATTAAATGTCGCATATATAACCTCCAGTCAATAGGATAGCCTGCAAAGTGTGCAGGCATTTCTACTATCATATAATAGATGGACATAAATTTCAAGGAAAAATTGACGGGAATTTACAGTTTTGGTAGAATGGTGTTACAGGCTATGAGCGGAGCGTCCGGTTATGAGCAAAAGAAGATTTTTTAAAGAAGGAGAAGGAAAATGCAAAACGTAGAAGAGCAGGAAATTGTGTATAAGGAGCGGAAGAGGATTTTATTTCTGGGCTTGCCCTGGACCTTTACCAAGTACATTATCACAGATGAAATGATTACCGTGGACAAAGGCTTTTTGAAGGTGGAGGAGGATGACTGCTACATGTATAAGGTGCAGGACGTGAAGCTGACGGCCACGCTGATGCAGCGGATATTTAGGCTGGGAAGCGTAACCTGCTATACAGGAGACGTCACAAATCCCCAGCTTGTGCTTCAGAATGTGAAGCATTCCAGGGAGATTAAGAACTATTTGCTGAAGGCATCCGAGGAGGCCAGAATTAAACGGCGTACTTTGAATACCTTAAATATTAACGCAGAGGATATAGAGGAGTACATGGATGCTCAGGAATGAGATGCCAATTAAGGACCTGCTTCGCTTTGACGGACAGTGGAGGAGCTATCAGAAGCGGGTTTTGGACCGGGCAGACCAGTACTTAAGGGATAACCGGATTCATATTGTGGCGGCCCCGGGCTCAGGGAAAACCACCCTGGGAATTGAGCTGATACGCAGGCTTAATGCACCCGCCCTGATTCTCTCTCCCAGCATCAATATTCGGAATCAATGGCTTTATAGAATCAAAGAGGCCTATCTGCCGGCGGAGACGGAGTCAGAAGGTATCCTTTCAAATACCATGAAGCGTCCAGCCCTTATCAACGCCATTACCTATCAGGCCCTTCACAGCGCCATTGCAAGGCTGGGAGCCAATCAGGATGAGGAAGAAGAGGATGAGGCCCAGGACATCAAAGAAGCCGGAGAAATCCTTAAGGCCCATGAGGATTACCGGGATTTTGACTTTTTCGCGGTGCTAAAGCAGTGGGGTATCAAAACCCTGTGCTTAGACGAGGCCCATCACCTGCGCAGCGAGTGGTGGAAGGCTTTGGAGGAGCTGGTGAAAAGAGAACCAAAGCTTACGGTGATTGCCCTGACCGCCACCCCGCCTTACGATTCCACCAAGGCAGAGTGGGACCGTTATGTGGGACTGTGTGGCCCCATCGACGAAGAGATTATCGTGCCGGAGCTGGTGAAGGAAAAAAGCCTCTGCCCGCACCAGGACTACGTTTATTTCAATATGCCCACCAAAGAGGAGGAGGCGGCGGTGACAAGGTTCCGCCTGGAGGCCCGGGAAATCGGCAGTCAGATTCTGGATAATCAGGAATTTGCCCTTATGGTCAGCAAACATATGGGTATCCGCAATCCCGGCAGCAACGTGGAGAAGCTTTTGGAGAAGCCCGAGTATCTGTCCTCTCTTCTGGTATTTTTACATGCCAAGAATATGCCGGTCTCCGGAGAGCTGGTGCAGATGCTGGGCGCTGAGGGGAAGATTCCGGCTATGAATCTGAGGTGGCTGGAAATCCTGCTCCAGGGCTTTCTCTATGACGATGTGGATAGCTTTCCTTCCGATGTGGTGTTTAGGGAGCAGCTTTCGGAGCTTTTAAAAAGCCACAGCCTGATTCAGAAGAAAAAAGTGGGTCTTACCGTCAACGAGAACATAAATAAGCTTCTGCGTACCTCCAAGGGAAAAATCAACAGCATGGTGGACATTGTGGGGGAGGAGCACAAGAATCTGGGGCAGGAGCTCCGGCTTTTGATACTCACCGATTACATTAAAAAGGAGTATCTGTCCGCCCTGGGAGCACCGGATAAATCCGTCCATGAGCTGGGTGTGGTGCCCATTTTTGAAAGTATCCGCAGAGCCTACGAGAAAAACGGTGGTGATAAGGAACTGCGCCTGGCGGCCTTAAGCGGCAGTGTGGTGCTGATTCCTGCATCTGCCAGTCCTGTGCTGGAGAGCATCCTGGCAGAACGGC
>CAPNGW010000257.1 GCA_948665105.1 uncultured Lachnospiraceae bacterium | reverse complement strand
GAGTCCACGGTGCCTACCCGGAAGCCGGTGTGGACACCATCCTTCTTGCCTCCTCTATAATTTCCTCCCTGCAGTCCCTTGTCAGCCGACGAGTCTCTCCTCTGGACCAATGTGTGTTGACTCTGGGTACCCTCCACGGCGGCACTGCCCACAACATCCTGGCAGAACGGGTGGACATTACCGGGGCCCTTAGGACCACGGACCCTGTCACCAGAGCCATGGCCAAGGAGTACATCACGGCACAGGTGGCAAAGATATCAGAGGCTTACGGCGGAAGCGGTGTTGTAACCTTCACTCCGGGCTATGACGCTCTTATCAACACCGATTGTCTGGTGGATATCCTGCGTGAGACCGCCATCCCTCTGCTGGGCCGGGAGCATGTGCACTGGAAGGCCTCCCCCGGTATGGGAGTGGAGGATTTTTCTGCATTTTTGGAAAAAGCTCCCGGAGTCTTCTACCACCTGGGCTGCGGCAACGAAAAAAAGGGCCTGACAGCCCCTCTCCACAGCCGGGAATTTGCTGTGGATGAGGACTGTCTCACCCTGGGCATTCATTTACAGATTGCATTGGCGCAGGCACTGTTTACCACGGCCTCCCAGCCCTGAGAGAATCGCATCCTGCCACTGCGGCATGCCCCTATTGCTCTGCATCTTGACCCCCTTCCTGGAAATATCATCAGGAATTTAGGAATTTTTTTGTATCTTTTATCTACAGCAAGTACGGTAAAAATATCCGGGCCAGATTTAAGAAGATAAAAAATCCCAGCACGTCCGTGGCCGCCGTGAGAAAGATGGGGGAGGCCAGGGCGGGATCCTGCTTACATGCCTTTAAAATCAGCGGGATTACCGCGCCGCACAGACCGGCTATCATCTGATTTGCAATCATGGCAATGAAAATAATAATGCCCAGATAAATATTATTGTATATCAGGTACACAATCATCCCGGTGGCGATTCCCATAAAAATACCGTCCAGAAGGCCGATAAACGTCTCCTTCAGCACAAGCCGCCAGCTCTTCTTCATCTCCACCTCTCCAAGGGCGATACCCCGAATCATAATGGAAAGAGTCTGGTTTCCGGCATTGCCCCCCATGCCGGTGACGATGGTCATGGTGGCAGACAGGGCCACCACCTGGGCTATGACACTCTCGAAGCTGCGTATGGCAAAGGAGGCCAGAAAAGCCGTCACCAGATTCACACAGAGCCAGGGAAGCCTGCGGCCAACAGACTGCAAAACAGTGCTGTCGATGGTTTCCTCCTTGCTGACACCTGCCATTTGCAGGATATCCTCCGTGTGCTCCTCCAAAATAACGTCAATGACGTCATCCACGGTGATGATGCCCAAAAGCACCATCCGCTTGTTGACCACCGGTATGGCATTTAAGTCGTATTTGGACACCAGAAGGGAAACCTCCTCCTGGTCCGTCTCCGGCTCCACATAAATGATATTCTCATCCGTGATGCTGGTTAAGGTGTCCGTGTCTTTGGCGATGAGGATATCCCGAAGGTCCGCAGTGCCCACCAGCTGTTTTTGATTATTCAATACAAAAATGGTTTCAATCAGCTCTGTCCGTGGTCCGATTTCCTTGATTTTTCGCAAGGTGTCGGCAATGGTCAGCCGTCCGTTTAAAGCAATGTAGGCTGTGGTCATAATTCCGCCGGCAGAATCCTCCTCATAGCCCAGAAGCTCCGTGATGATTTTCCGCTCACCGGCCCGCATCAAATCCACCAGCTCCTTCCTCCGGTTAATCCGAAGGTTGCCCAGCATGTCCACGATATCGTCCTTCTGCATATGGGAAAAAATTGCAAGGAGCCGATTGTTGGAGAGGAATTTTGCCAGCTCCACCTGAAGCTCCACCTCCGCTTCGGTGAGAAGCTCCGCCAGCTTCTCATCATCCGCCAGGCCGCAGAATTGCTCCAGCTGCCCCTCCTCCCATTCTTCCATGGCCTCCGCCAAATCGATGGGATAAAGATGGTCGTACAGCTGGTCGATTTCTTCCACATCCTGGCGGCCTACTGCTTCCTCAAATTGTTCCAGCTGTTCCTCTAAAAGCTCCTCCTGGCTGCGCTCCAGTTCTTCCTTGTTCATAATGGCACCTCTTATTCTCTCAGCAGAAGCTCCCTTGCCTGGTCCAGCAGTTTCCGCATGGCATTTTCATCCAGGACATAATAGCCCCGGTTTCCTTCTTTACTTATGACCACCAGACCACCATTTAACAGAATGCTCATGTGATGGGAAATAGTGGCCGTGGAAAGCTTTAGCTTTTTCGCCAGCTCTCCTCCGTAATAGCGGCGTTCCCTTAACAGAGACAAAATTTCCAGCTTGCTCTCGTCTGACAGAATTTTAAATAATTCCACCAGCTGCTTTTTCGAGGATTCCTTCTTCCCCAACAAGCGGTCCGCACCGATTTTCTCCACAAGAACGCCTATGCGAAATACATCCGCAAAAGGCCCCCTCTTCCATACATCCTTTAAAGCGGTGGTGATGGCAATGGCTCCCGTGGC
Source organism: uncultured Lachnospiraceae bacterium (assembly GCA_948665105.1). Lineage (GTDB taxonomy): Bacteria > Bacillota > Clostridia > Lachnospirales > Lachnospiraceae > 14-2. The sequence goes on along the minus strand of CAPNGW010000257.1, from coordinate 1,623 downwards.
CATTACTGAGGGAAGCAACACCGTTCCCTGGGGATTCTCCTCGATGGAGTATCCGGTCTGCTCCATGAAATAAGCATGGAAGTCTGTCTCTGAAAGCCGCCTGCTCCAATTTTCGTAAAATTGCTCCACCAGGGGCTGCCACAGCGCCCGGTGCTCCTTTATAACCTCCAGCGCTGTTCGAATGCAGGGCTCGACCGCTTCGTAAGCCTCAAGGGGGTGATTAAATACCCACTGAATCTGCCACTTCTGCTCCCCGGTCAGCTCTGTCACATTCAGATACTCCAGCAAATCCTTAAGATTTTTGCATTCCTCCGGACCTTCCTCGATATCCATGCCTGTCCGATATCCCTGCTGAATCAGCCTGTAAAATTCATAGCTGCGCCGTTTTTCACTGTAGCTTAAGCAGGTTTCCTTCCGTTCCTCCAAGGTACTTTCATAGTCATTGTACTCTGTAAGCAAGGCAAATCCTGCTTTATTCAGCGAACCATCCGGAAAATAGGACGTGAAATATTCCCGAACTGTTTCCATCTGGGGCTTTAAACGCTTTTTCGCCTGCTCAAAAATTTTTATACAGACACCAAAAGGCTCCTCCATCTCCTCCGGAGAAACCCCATGCTTATGAATCAGACTCTTTTTTGCCTCCTGGGGAGACATATCACCCACCAGTATTTCCAGTAAAGTGATGGCCTCCCAGAAGTAGTCAATTCCCTTATGGACAATTGTCTTCATACTCTCACACTTCTTCCGGTGCATCAAATTTGATTCTGGCCAACGCCATTCCTGTAAATAATACCACAACCAGAATACCACAGGCAATGAAAATCACCGAAACATCCAAAAAAACTGCCAAAAGGCTGCTAAGGGCCGACATAAGGGGCATGGCGGCAGAAGCCATGGCGTTAAATACACTGCCACAGCGGGCCATGTAATCCTCCTTTACGGCTTTCATGAACTCCACCCCCAAAACACTGCTGATAAGCCCCACCGCAACACCGTAAATACCACTGCTTACGGAGCATATCAGGGTCACGGCCAGAGTGTGCTCCCGAAGCAAGCCGCTTAAGGGGTAGACGAGATAGCAGATGCCGAAGGTGACGCCGGATATCAGGACTACCCGGGTGCCGTTGACTCTTTTGTGAATGTAGGGATACAGGAAGGAGGCAGCACCCATTCCTGCCAATATCACCAGGTTAATCAGACTCAGAAATTCACTTCCCATACCCAGCACCTCCGATATCAGCGGTGCCTGGAAGGCATTTACAGGCACAATCAGACCGTTTAAGAGAAAAGCCAGGATACAGAAGTTCAGGATGATTCTGCGCTCTCTTATGTAGGCCAGGCCCTCCTTGAGGCTCACAATATAATCCGAAGCCCCCGCAGTCTTTCGGTCCTTAATCCCTTCTGCCTCCTGCCCTTCTCCTGCCCCTTCTGCCGCATCCTTCCCCACACCCTGTGCCATTGCCTCCTCTGGCTTCTCACGGTAGCGAATCAGCATCAGAATCCCTGCCGACAGGAAATAGGTTGCCGCATCCACCAGAATAGCGGTTTTGATTCCGAAGCTTCCAATGATAATTCCCGCTGCCGCCAGCCCCGCCATCTGCATGACTGTGCTCAGCGTGCTGT
>CAPNGW010000256.1 GCA_948665105.1 uncultured Lachnospiraceae bacterium | reverse complement strand
CAGGCTGCCGCCGTCCCCGGTGAGCATCGTGTGATAGCCCTCCGGCAGATGATTGATAAAGGCATCCGCATTGGCCAGCTTTGCCGCAGCGATACATTCCTCATCTGTAGCATCCAGTCTGCCGTAACGGATGTTGTCCATAACGGTTCCGGTGAACAGATGGGTATCCTGAAGCACCATGCCAAGGCTTCGGCGCAAATCAGATTTCTTGATTTTATTCACATTGATTCCGTCATAGCGAATCTTACCGTCCTGAATATCATAAAACCGGTTAATCAAATTGGTAATGGTGGTTTTGCCTGCTCCGGTGCTGCCCACAAAGGCAATCTTCTGACCAGGTGTGGCAAAAAGCCTGATGTTATGGAGCACAATCTTCTCATCATTGTACCCAAAATCCACGTCGTCGAAGACCACATCCCCTTTAAGCTCCTGGTAGGTCAGCGTGCCATCCTTGTGGGGATGCTTCCAGGCCCAAAGTCCGGTGCGCTCCTTGCATTCCTTAAGCTCTCCCGTCTCACTCTTTTGCACATTAACCAGAGTCACATAGCCCTCATCCACCTCCGGCTCTTCATCCAGAAGCTGATAGATTCGTTCCGCTCCGGCAGAGGCCATGATAACACTGTTTAACTGCTGGCTCACCTGGCCCATGGGGCCATTGAAGCTTTTATTTAAGGTCAGAAAGGACACCAGAACCCCGATGGAAACACCCGCATAGCCGTTGATGGCCAGAACTGCTCCCAGAAGGGCGCACACCACATAGCTCACATTGCCAAGCTGCACAATGGTGGGCATCAGGATATTGGCGAATTTATTGGCATTGTTGGCGCTGTCCCGAAGCTGCTCATTGAGCTCCCGGAACCTGGCCATATTTTCTTCTTCATGGCAGAAAACCTTGACCACCTTCTGTCCATCCATCATTTCCTCAATATAACCGTTTACGATGCCTAAGTCTCTCTGCTGTGCTTTGAAATATTTCCCGGACATTCCGGCAATCTTCCTGGCCACCACCAGCATGATTGTCACCATGAACAGGGACACAAAGGTCAGGGGAATATTTAAAATAATCATACTTACCAGCACACTGACAATGGAAATTGCACTGTTTAACAGCTGGGGAATGCTCTGGCTAATCATCTGGCGCAGGGTATCCGTATCGTTGGTGTAGATGGACATGATGTCTCCGTGGGCATGGGTATCAAAATATTTGATTGGCAGGGATTCCATATGGGTAAAAAGCTCCTTACGGATGTTTCGCATGGTGCCCTGCCCCACATTTACCATAATGCGGTTGTAACCCCAGGTGCAGAAAATGCCCAGCAAATACACACAAGCTACCTTAAAAAGCGCAGCGGCCAAGGGAGCGAAGTCCGGATGACCAAGGCCTGTCATGGGAATAATATAGTCGTCAATCAATGTCTGCATAAACAAGGTTCCCCGGACATTGGCAATGGAGGCTATGAGGATACAAAGCACCACCAGAATGCAGTGCGGCGTATAATTTTTCAATATATTTTTCATCAACCGTCTCATCAGTCTTTCCCTCCATTCTCGTCAAAATCTCCACCGCCCTGGGTCTGACTCTCATAGACCTCCTGATAGATGGAATTATCCTTAAGCAGCTTCTCATGGGTGTCAAATCCGTCAATCCTGCCGTCCTGTAAGACCAGAATCCGGTCCGCATCCTGAACGCTGGAAATCCGCTGTGCAATGATGAATTTGGTGGTTCCGGGAATTTCCTCACGGAAGGCCTTGCGGATTCGGGCATCCGTGGCTGTATCCACCGCGGAGGTGCTGTCATCCAGAATCAGAATCTTCGGCTTCTTAAGAAGGGCCCGCGCAATGCACAGACGCTGCTTCTGTCCGCCGGACACGTTGGTCCCGCCCTGCTCAATATAGGTGTCATAGCCATCCGGCAGCTGCCGGATAAATTCATCGGCACAGGCCATTTTACAGGCCCGGATGCATTCCTCTCTGGTGGCATTTTTGTCGCCCCAGCGGAGATTTTCAAGGATGGTGCCGGAAAACAGCACATTTTTCTGCAATACCACGGACACCTGATTGCGCAGTGTCTCAAGATCATAGGTGCGGACGTCCTTACCGCCCACTAAGACCCTGCCGCCCTGCACGTCGTACAGGCGGCTGATTAAATTCACAAGACTGGATTTGGCGCTTCCGGTTCCTCCGATGATGCCGATGGTCTCACCGGAGCGGATATGTAAGTCCACATCCGCCAGGACTGGTTTCCCGTTTCCATACCCAAAGGTCACATGTTCAAAATCCACGCTGCCGTTAAGGATTTCAAAATCCGCCTCCTTTGGGCTTACCAGATCCACCTGTTCATTTAATACCTCCGCGATTCTGCGTGCACTTGCCATGCTCAAAGTCATCATGACAAAAATCATGGAGAGCATCATCAGGCTCATCATAATATTCATGGTATAGCTAAAGAGACTGGTCAGCTCCCCGGTAGTCATACTCCCGCCTGTAATCATCTTTGCTCCCAGCCAGGACAGTCCAAGAATACAGGAGTACACCACAAACATCATTACAGGACTGTTGAAAATGACTGTACATTCCGCTTTTACAAACATTTCATAAATATGGTCCACCGCCTTGATGAACCTGGACTTCTCATGCTCCTCCCGCACGAAAGCCTTAACCACCCGGATGCCGGACACATTTTCCTGTACGCTGGCGTTCAGCTCATCGTACCGGTCAAACACCCTGTTAAACAACGGCATGGCCTTCCTGGAAATGAGAAACAAAATCGTTCCCAGGATTAGAATGGCCGTCACGAAAATCAGACTCAGCCGGGGATTGATTACGATGGACATGACCAGTGCTGAAATCAGCATAATGGGGGCTCTGACGCAGATGCGAAGCAGCATCTGATAAGCATTCTGGACATTGGTCACATCGGTGGTGAGCCGTGTGACCAGTCCGGCTGTGCTGAATTTGTCTATGTTGTGAAAGGAAAAGGTCTGGATATTGGAAAAGAGACCGTCCCTCAGATTGCAGGCAAATCCCGTAGAGGCTTCCGCCGCCAGGCGTCCCACCAGGATTCCCAGGGTCAGGCATAATGATGCCAGAACCAGCATGATGATGCCGCACAAAAATACATGCTGCATATTTCCCTTTTCAATGCCGTCGTCAATGATGGAGGCCATAATCAAGGGCAGCAACATCTCCATCACCACCTCCAGACCCGTAATGAAGGGTGTGATTATGGACACCCGCTTATACTGCTTCACCTGAGCAAATATCGTCTTTATCATCGTTCTATCTCCTCTCTGACAATTTCATCTTGTAGCAAGCTACATATTTAGGCAAAAAAATAGAAATATCGTCACGCCATCTTCCATGGGACAGATTCCGGGAAATCAGGCGTTCTTTACTTGACATTTTCATATACCGTCTTGAGCAGCTCCTTAAGCTGTACCACCTGCTCCTGAGTCAATCCATTGGTCAGCAAACGTTCCATGGCATCGTGATGACTCTTCATCTGTTCAAACAGCTCCTCCTCCTTTTTTGTGCGGTAGACATATTTGTCCCGCTTATCCGGCCCGTCAAACTCAGTGCGGATAAAGCCCTTTTGCTCCAAACGCTGAAGGATACCTACCACAGTAGGATGGGACACCTTAAGGTAATGCTCAATATCCTTCTGGGTTGTTCGCTCACTGCCACGGCTGCGAAGAAGCTTGAGCACACGCACCTGGGAGGAGGTCAAATCCACAGTTTTAAAGATTTGATTTGCATGGCGCTCTGCATTTTCCTGGATTACCTTCAGGAGGAATCCTACATCACTCATCATATGACTCACCTCTATTCTGTAGCAAGCTACATTTTGTATTATAATAAAACATTTTCCCGATTGCAAGACTTTTTCTGTTAAGAAAGTGTGAAAATATGTTTATCGGAAAGCAATTGAAGAGTGTACAGGCATCTACACGGCCAGCCTGTACACCCCGTTTGTCAGCGTGGCACTTTGCTCCTTCCCATTGAAGCAAAGTCTGCATTTGGCATCTTTGGGGCCGGTGACATGAAATCTTTTAACCCTGCCCTCCTGCCAGTCGAAATCAACGGTAAAGCCGCCCCTGGCCCGAAGCCCCCGGACGCTCCCCTCATCCCA
>CAPNGW010000255.1:957-4160 GCA_948665105.1 uncultured Lachnospiraceae bacterium | reverse complement strand
CTGCCGGGGTCACTGCTGAAATGGGAAGGCCGATGGGCGCGTGGAGAGCTTCAATGCGTTCCTCTGAAAATCCCTCCGCCTTAAGCTGCTCCTTAATTTTGCGCACCCGGGAGCGGCTCCCCATCATGCCAAGATAGGCATACTCCTTGGTAAGCAGCTGTCTTAAGCACTCCAGATCATGTCGGTGCCCTCTGGTCATAACCACCACGTAGGTATCCAAATCTGTCTCAAGCTCTTTCATGCCATGGACAAAATTGTCACAGATAACCTCATCTGCCCCGGCCTTTCCCGCTGCCTGGGCAAATTCCGGCCGGTCCTCCACCACTGTAATGTGAAATTCCGTCATGCTGGCAATGGCAAGGGTCGCCAATGACACATGACCTCCGCCACAGAGCACCATTTTTTTCCTGCTTCCAAGGACCTCCACAAACACCCGGCCCCACTGCGTCCCCAGAAGTCCCCTCCCGTCTCTCTGAAACCTCCCGTCTGTTCTGGGAGACTCCGCCGCCTTTTGGGCTTCTAAGTCCAAAGCTCTAAGCCTCTTTAGAGCCTCCTTGGGAAAGCCCTCTGTCTGATACAGCACGGTATCCTCTGAAAGCACCGCCTTCTGCCCGGTCAAAGCTCCATCAATCCCAACAGCTGTCCGGTAATTCTGATTTGCCGAAAGCCCCTTTATCACCTGATAAAACTCTTCCATACAATCCCTCTTTCTGCCAAAATAAAAACCAGGAGCCGTTGCAAGAGGAATCTCTTCCATCTGCAACAGCTCTTTTTTCTTTTCAAATCACTTTTCTTTTTTCTTCCCCGGCAAAATCACATTCAAAAGAATCGCCGAAATGGTTGCCAGCACCACCGGGGATTTCCCGAATATCGTAATCACCCAGGCCGGAAAGCCTCCCAGCGCCCCCTCAACCAGCGTCACACCCATGCCAAGAGCCACGGAAAGTCCTACGATAGATGTATTCCGGTAGTTCAGCTCCTCTGAGACAATGAGCTTCACACCTGTCATGGTAATGGAGGCAAATACCGAGATGGTAGCGCCACCCAGTACGCACTGGGGTATGGTGGTAAGCAGCGCCGAGAATTTGGGCAAAAGCCCTGCCAGCAAAATCACCACCGATGCAATCCCGAATACCACCCGGTTGATGACCTTGGTGGTCACCACAATACCCACATTCTGACTGAAGGTAGAGGTGGGCAGACCTCCAAAGAACGCGGACAGCAAATTTGTCACACCATACGTCACGATACCGCCTCGAAGCTCCTGGTTCTCCGGCAGGCGGTCCATGCCGCCGGAGGTGGTGGCCGTAAAGTCACCGATGGCCTGTACCGAGTTAATGATAAACAGAATGCCCAAGGCTGCAATGGCCGAGAAATTGAACTTCAGGCCAAAATGCATGGGACTGGGCAGCTGCACAAGCCCTGCCTGCCCGATGGGAGAAAAATCCTGCATCCCAAAAATCAGACTGACTCCATACCCCACAATAATGCCGATTAAGATAGAAGCCAGCTTCCAAATTCCTTTCCCGAAATGATTAAGAGCTGTCACCACCGTCAGGGTAATCAACGCTACCAGCCAGTTTTGCCAGCTTCCGTATCCCTCGCTTCCGGCTCCGCCAGCCATATATCTAACAGCGGTGGGATACAGGGACAGACCAATGGTAAATACCACGGTTCCCGTAATCAGAGGCGGAAAGAATTTTACCAGCCGCTTTACGTTAAGTCCCACCAAAATTGCCAGCAATCCACCCACCAGCTGTGCGCCAAACACGGTGGCCAAATCATAGCTTTCCACCAACGCCGTAATACTGGGCAGGTAGGCAAAACCCACCCCCATAATCACCGGGAGGCCGCTCCCCAGCCATTTCCCAATGGGAAAAATTTGCAAAAGCGTAGAGATTCCCGCCATCAAAAGAGCCGCCTGCACCAGGACAATCTGCTCCTGGGGCGAAAGCCCAGCCGTCTCCGAAATGATGATGGCCGGCGTTACACATCCCACAATCATGGCAGCCACATGCTGCAAGGCCAGTGGAATCGCTTCCTTCATTCGCGGTATGCCTGTCTGTTCAAATACAGAGGCATACTCTTTTGTTCCTCTTACTTTATTCATTCCCCTAATTCCCCTGTCTCTCCCGTTCTCTACTGATACTGCTTCAGATATCCCAAGAGCATCTCCTCGCATTTTACAAAAAATACATCCACATCAAACCCATTTTCCTCCACCAATGCCTGGAGGCTTGCCCCCTGCATCATGGCCACAATTACATAAGGGAGGGTCTCCTTGGTCTCCTCATCCATCCTGGGACAATAGCGGATAATCACTTCCCGGATATCGTCTCGCCACTGCTCATAAGACTCCATAAACCGATGATGAATTTTGTCGTCATTTTTCCCCTGAATCAGGAAATCCAGCTCTGCAAAATCATATTCCTTGCGTTTGCAGATTAAATGCTTCTTCTGTTGAAAAAAGATATGAAGCTGGCTCTTAAGAGTGTCCTCACTCTTCTTTAAGTCCTGTTCCCGTATTTCATAGCACTGCTCCAGCACCTTTTCCTGGAGAGCCAGCAGCAAATCCTGTTTCGTTTTATAATAGTAGTGGACATTGGACTGTACCACATCCGCCTTCTGGGCAATCAAATGCATACGGGTCCCGCTGATTGTCTCCGCATTGATTACCTTCAAGGCCGCATTCAAAATGCGCTCCTGGGTATCCACTCCTCTTAGCTGCTCCATAAAATCCTTATGCCTTTACGGCAATGGCCTCAATCTCTACCAGAGCGCCCTTGGGAAGCTTTGCCACTTCCACACAGGAACGTGCGGGAACCTCTCCTTTGAAATATTCGGCATAGATTCCGTTTACTGTGGCAAAATCGCTCATATTATCCAGAAATACCGTGGTCTTTACCACATGGTCAAAATCGGAGCCTGCCGCGGCAAGCACTGCCTCCAGATTCTTAAGACTCTGGTGAGTCTGGGCCTCCACACCCTGGGGAAGCTCACCGCTTACCGGGTCCAATCCCAGCTGCCCGGAGGTGAATACCATCTCCCCCACCTCTACCGCATGTACATAGGGTCCCACTGCTGCCGGTGCGTTGCTTGCGTTTACTGCTTTCTTCATGTTGTTTTCCTCCTGTTTTTTAATTATGATGTTGGTGAAAAAGAATGTGCCTTGGCACATTCTCAAGTACAGGTTGACAAAAAAG
>CAPNGW010000255.1:0-947 GCA_948665105.1 uncultured Lachnospiraceae bacterium | reverse complement strand
CGACACCATTCCTCTTCGCGCGAGTGCGCATCCTCATGGAAGGTTTTTCATATCATAGGGAAGTTTGAAGAACTTTCCTATGATATGAAAAAGCATTTTCTCCCGTGATGCATCCGGATACCTTCGCTTCCTTGCTGCCATATCCAAAATAAATCATAAATCTGCCGACACTTTTTTGTCAACCTGTACTTCCTTTGGAACAGAGTTTTTCCTCGGTTCCCTATCTCTTCAGGTCTGTTTTTCCTCTGTGCAGATAGCTTCCCAGCCCCGGGTCTGTGACTCTGCCCTCCTGGGCCACCAGACTTCCTCTTAAGTAAACCTGTATGGGCCTACCCTTTATCTTCATTCCCTCAAAGGGCGTATGGTCCACGTTCTGCACCTGGGCTTTGGCGGAAATCACACCCTCCGCTTCCGGATCCCAAATCACAATGTCCGCGTCGCTGCCCACCTTCAAGGCACCCTTTTTCGGATACATTCCGAAAAGCCTGGCCGGATTCTCAGATAAGGCACCACAGAACTGCTCCTTGGTGATTTTTCCTGCACCTACGCCGTAGGTATACATCAGCATCGGACGATGCTCCACTCCGGGCAGGCCGTTGGGAATCTTCGTAAAGTCATGAAGTCCCCGCTCCTTCTGCCCTTTAAAATGAAAGCTGCAATGGTCCGTCCCCAGGGTGTCAATCTCCCCATCCCCTAAAGCTTTCCACAGACAATCCACGTCCTCCTGCTTCCGAAGGGGCGGTGACAGCACATATTTGGCGCTCTCAAAGCCCGGCAGCTCATATTTGGAATCCTCCATGAGAAAATACTGGGGACAGGACTCCACATAGACCTGCTGGCCTTCTGCGCGGGCTGCCTTAACCACCTCAAAGGCCCGTTTGGTACTCAAATGCACAATATTCACCGGCGTACCTGCCATTTTGGCTATGGTCAGAAGGCGGTACACC
>CAPNGW010000254.1 GCA_948665105.1 uncultured Lachnospiraceae bacterium | reverse complement strand
TGCAGCGTCTCCGGGAAATTGCAGCACACCTTCCGGGCAGCGGAGATGGCCAGCTTGTTGGCAAGCCCGGGTGTCAAATCCGACTCGTGAATAATGGCAGGCACCTTGCATTTCCTGGCAGCCAATACCACGGGAACGGAGACAAAGCCCCCCTTGGAGAAAATAATATCCGGATTTAATTTTTTGATAATGTGCTTGGCCTGGGAATATCCCTTTAACACCTTTACAGGGTCCGAAAAATTCCTGATATCAAAATAGCGTCTGAGCTTCCCCGAGGAAATCCCGTAATAGGGGATGTTGTACTCCTCAATCAGCCGCTTTTCGATGCCGTCGTAGGAACCGATGTAATGGATATCATAACCAAGCTCCCTAAGCCGGGGCAGAAGCGCAATATTGGGTGTCACATGGCCGGCGGTACCACCGCCGGTAAGTATAATCTTCTTCATCTCATCCTCCTGCTTCCGGTGGCCTGCCGGCTGCCGGAAAACTACTATATTCTAATCATATATTATACACTTCCGAGAAAAAGTCAAGAAAAGACTTGTAAAACTTATGAGAAATATACGGGAGTTGCATGAAAATATAAAGGAGGAATTATGGAGATAAAAGATTTCCGCTATTTATTTGAAAATACCGAGGATGGAATTATTCATTCCGGTTGTGTGGGCGGCGGAGGAGAGAGCCAGGAGACAAATTTTGCTTATGCCTGCGGTGTGCAGAACACCGGAATGCCAGGAGAGCATGTGCGTTTCCGCTTTCAGAAAACCATGGAGCCATGCCATATTTTTGTACTGGCATCCTTTTCTTCCCGCTATATCCTGATTTTGCTGGAGATGGTGCGACTTCACCGTGTTAAGACAGTTCTGCTTCCGTATGTATCCCCCATGCGGCGGCTGCTTTTGTTTCAGAGTCAGAAGGAGGAGATGCGAAATCCTGAATACATGAATTTTATGGCCCATCCTTATACCTTCCTTCGGCAGGCGGGAGTGGAACAGGTGTATCTGATTTATGGAAACGGTGTGCCTCTTACAGGGGAGCAAAAAGACATGGCACCGGGGCATTATTTTGAACCGGCGGAGCCAAAGGAGCTGCACCGTATATGGGAATTAGAGGGACAATATGTGCCGGCAGTGAAAGCCGGCTATATCATTGCCAGCGACTGGCTGTTCTATTTCGGGCACTATGGGGAGGATTTAAACTGTGGGGGGAGCCGCCCGGGGAAACTGTTATCCTCCACCCTGGCCATGTTTCAGGGGCCTTTGCACACGGATGGAGGAACCGTGGACAGCGTGATGACCGGAAAACCCTTTAGCCGGACAAAGCAGTGTCTCCCTTACTTTAGAAAAAATGCCGGGAATTGCCTGATTAGCTGTCTGTACAAGGAGGATTACGCGGTCTACCGAAAGCACAAGGAGGCCGGTGCAGGCAGTGGCTGCTTCGGAACGCTGACTCTGGGGAATGTCAATATGAACCGGCATTTTAGCGAAATTAAAGAGCGGTTTAAAAATGTGCTTTTGCAGATACGGGCCATTACGGTGCCGGGCAGCGGAAACCGGGAATTCTGGAACCGTCATTGCCTGTCCTTCACATTGGGGGAAGGCATCAAGTACTGGATATGTGGGTTGGACCGGAGGACCTCCAAGGAGGTGATTGCAGATATGGTGGTATCCAGTCCCCTCAACCGGATCGTTGTCATCAGTGAGGAATTTGGCTACTGTTTTTCGGGATATCTGGTGCCTTGTGCCGAAGAATTTCCTTAATGGGAGTACGCCGTCGAAATCCCGGGAAACATGCGGTGAAAAAAGCGTTTTGCCCCCTTTTCAAAGGGGTGGGTGCCGTTCTATAATCAGAAGGAAGCAATATCATACTGTCGGCGTGGGGCCGGCATATGAGGTAATGACATCCATAAAAAGAAAGGGGACAAGCATCCATGAAGGAACTTATTTTTCATTTTGTCAACCAATACGCTCTGTGGGGGATTCTGATTTTCACGGGGATATCCATGCTGCTTTTGTGGCGCGTGTTGAGCCAGCAAAAGCGGCTGAACAGAAGTCTGGGGCTGATTGTCGGGAACATACAGGCGTACTTTGACGTGATTTTAAAGGAGGAACCGGAGGAGCTTCCGGCCCGGGAGGTCCGTCGGGAAGAGCGTTTTCTCACCGGAGAGGAGCGGGAGCCTGTGAGGATGAGAGGACGGGAGCAGACACCGGAGGAGGAAGAGGTGTTTCAGGCAGTGATGCAGGAATTTTTTTCTTGATAAAGTAAATTTGCTTTGATACAATAAGCTATAGGAAAGTACAATTACACGAGAATCAGGAAAAGGAGAGAGGCCAATGAAACGAGTAACGTTTGACTATGCAAAAGCAGCACCGTTTATCAGCGAAGAAGAAGTATCCTATATGAGTAAGCTGGTGGAGAACGCCAAGGATACTCTGCTGTCCCGGACAGGAGCAGGCAACGACTTTCTGGGCTGGATTGATTTGCCGGTGGATTACGACAAGGCAGAGTTTGCAAGGATTAAGGAGGCTGCGGAAAAGATAAAGGGAGATTCCGAGGTCCTGGTAGTCATCGGTATCGGCGGCTCTTATCTGGGAGCCCGGGCCGCCATTGAATGCCTGCGCCACAGCTTTTACAACAGCGTATCCAAGGAGATTCGCAAGACACCGGAAATCTATTATGCGGGCAACAGCATCAGCACCACGTATCTGAATCATTTGATAGAAGTGATTGGAGAACGGGACTTCTCTGTCAACGTGATTTCAAAGTCGGGAACCACCACGGAGCCGGCCATTGCCTTCCGTATTTTCAAGGAGCTTTTAGAGACACGGTACGGCAAGGAAGGGGCGGCAGAGAGAATCTATGCCACCACCGACAAGGAGCGGGGAGCCTTAAAGGGCCTTGCGGACGAGGAAGGTTATGAGACCTTTGTGGTGCCGGACGATGTGGGTGGAAGATTTTCCGTACTCACAGCGGTGGGACTCCTTCCCATTGCAGTTAGCGGGGCAGATATCGACCAGCTGATGGAAGGCGCAGCTGCCGGAAGAAAGCAGGCTCTGGAAGCGGATTTTGAGGAGAATGACGCCCTGAAATATGCTGCAATCCGCAATATTTTACTGCGGAAGGGAAAGACCATTGAGGTGCTGGCCAACTACGAGCCCAGCCTTCACTATGTATCCGAGTGGTGGAAGCAGCTGTACGGGGAGAGCGAGGGCAAGGACCAGAAGGGTATTTTCCCGGCATCGGTGGATTTGACCACGGATTTGCACTCCATGGGACAGTTCATTCAGGACGGTAACCGGATTCTCTTTGAGACGGTGCTGAATGTGGAGGATTCCAGGGAGGAGCTTTTCTTGAAGGAGGAGCCAACCGATTTGGACGGCCTCAATTATCTGGCCGGCAAGAGCATGGAGTTCGTCAACAAGAATGCCATGAACGGTACCATACTGGCTCACACCGACGGAGACGTGCCCAACCTGATGGTTTCCATACCGGAGCAGAACGAATATTATCTGGGGCAGCTCTTTTATTTTTTCGAGTTTGCCTGTGGCATCAGCGGTTATGTGCTGGGTGTGAATCCCTTTAACCAGCCGGGAGTGGAGGACTATAAGAAGAACATGTTCGCACTGCTGGGAAAACCCGGTTATGAAAAGGAACGGGAAGAGCTGTTGAAGCGGTTGTAGAAAATATCTGGAAAATGTAAAAAATCTATCTGGAAGCAAAAGACTAAAAAGGCGCGTAAAACTTGATTTTACGCGCCTTTACTGCCCTCCAAAGCTGCCGGAGGCCAAAGATTTAATAAGCGGGAAGGGCTTTACGATAATCTTTTTGTAACAAATTTGTAACAAATTTGAATAAAGCAGCATAGGATATGTAATACTTATATCGGAATAGTGAAAGCAGACATATGCTGTTAGGAGGTTAACATGAAAGTCAACAGAAAGGTTATTGAGAGCGCAGCAGTAGCGGTGTTCACCTGTGCCGTTGTGGTGACAGCAGTGACAGCCGGGAATACAAATACCAAAGCCCACCAATACACCCAGGAAGATGTGACCAAAGAGGCAGAACAAAAGGCAGCCACCAAGGAGAAGACAGCAGTTGAGGTGGTGGCTGCGGCGAAAGGGCAGGAGGAGCTTCCCGTGACAGAGCCAGCCCCGGATACGGCTGAGGCAAATCCCA
>CAPNGW010000253.1 GCA_948665105.1 uncultured Lachnospiraceae bacterium | reverse complement strand
CCATGCCCAGCATGAGCCCGGTGCCGTGGATAAAGCTGAAAACCGGGATGGCCAGATTCAGGGCGGCCAGCCCGTTGCTTCCCAGCCCATTGGCAACAAAATAGGTATCTGCCAGAATGTAGCAGGACAAGCCAATCATCCCAAGTACGTTTAAGGACGCATACCGGATAAATTCTAAAAAGCAGTGGTTTGGAAATCTTTCCCTCATATCAGTCTCCTTTTTGAATATTTAAGCTCGGGGGTGCAGGGTATTATAAGGCCCTGTCACCCGTTTTGCTACAAAAAAGCACCGGAGCCACCCATCTTCTAAGGCCTGACGATGGGCGGTCCGGTGCAAAAACTCTCTACCCGGCGGTAAAGAGACGCACATTTTTGTTTATTTCACTGGTTGTGATTCTAGCACAGGCTGGCCGGGAAAGTCAAGGAAATTTTCACTGGTAATTTCCCTCATAATGTTCTATAGTGTTACTGTTCACACAGGACTTTGCATTCACTGCAAAGTACGTAAGAAAGCGATTCAGGAGTGAGCAAATCCCATTCGCGAAGCGAATTTAAGATGGATTTGCGAAGGTTACTGGTCACGGAGTGAACAGTAACTCTATAGTAAGTTCAGTAAGACTTGGAGGTAAACCACCATGGCCAAAGCAAAAGAAATCAAGACCAATGCAATGCGTATCCTGGACAGAAACCACATAGAATATGAGGTTCTTCAATACGAGTGCAGTGAATTTGTGGATGGTCTGCACATCGCCGAAATCACAGGGGTTTTGGTGGAACAGTCCTTTAAAACTCTGGTGCTTCAGGGAAAGAGCGGTCAGCATTATGTGCTGGTATTGCCCATCGCCTACGAAGTCAATTTGAAGGCTGCCGCCCGGCTTACGGGGGAGAAGTCCCTGGAGATGACTCCTGTAAAGGACATTACCGCCATCACCGGGTATGTCCGGGGAGGAGTCAGTCCCCTTGGAATGAAAAAGCAGTTTCCCACCTGGATTCATACCAGCGCGGAGAAATTTGAGAAGATTTACATAAGCGGCGGGCGCCTTGGGACCACGTTATGCCTAAATCCCCGAAACCTGGCTGAGGCCACAGGCGCACAGTTTGGGGACTTTTGCGTGAAAGAAACCGATAATTTTTGACGGAATGTAACATAATGCTTTTCTTTTTTCAGGAAAGGTATTATACTAAGGTCAGGGACGATGGCGTTATCGCCCTGATTTTTGTTGTCACATAGCAAACGCTTCCGGCAGGAGGCATTGAAGGATGGGGATGAAAGATGAACAAACACGATATTAAACGCAACCTGCCAAGGATGACCGGACGGCTGGGAAGCTGCGGTTATGACCGTTGGTGCCATTCGTTTACCGGTTATCATAAAACCACTGGAAAGAAAAAGGTTTTTTTTGTTGAGTACTCTGTGATAAATCCTGAGCTGGGCGGCAAGGGACCAATTATGGGGGACAAGGAATTCCAGCGGCCGGCTTATCTGTGCGTGAAGGCAGGAGCCTTTGGCAAAGACGGGTGCTCCCAGAAGCGGTATTATGGCATCGAGGAGATGGACGTGGCAGGGACATTTTTGAAAATAACGGCGGGAGAGTGCTTTCTGTCCGAGAACAATATCTGGGGACGCATCCAGGGAGAGCACAGCATCCGGTGGTCTCTGTGCGTGGATAAAAAGGTAGCCTTCCATGTGGGCTACAGCGCCAGCAAGGGCATTCGGGAGATTAATCCCTTCGATATGTACTGGCACGCGGAGGGTATGCGCACCAACTATGAGGGTACGGTGACGCTGGACGGCGAGGCTTATGATGTTACGCCTGAGAGCTGTCATGGCTATGCGGACAAGAAATGGGGACGGGATTATACCTGCCCCTGGTTCTGGCTGTATGGAAGTCATATGAAGAGTGCGAAAACCGGGAAAATTCTTACAAACTCCGCCTTTGCCATGGGTGGTGGCAATCCTGTGGTTATGGGGATTCCACTCTATAGCAAGCCCTTTGTCGACGTATACTATGAGGGTGTGAGCCGGGAGATTAACTATTCCGCGCCCTGGACCTTCGCGCGGATGAAATATGCATGTGGAGCCCGGGAGGGTAAGATACTGTGGCACTTAAAGGCCATGGACCTTCACACCGCCATGGAAGTGAAAATTGTCTGTCCCAAGGAAGAGATGATGGAAGCGGAGTATCAGAATCCCATGGGAGTGTGGAACCGGGACCTTATGATTGGCGGCGGAACCGGTAAAGGCGAAATTTTGCTGTACAAAAGAAATGGACGCAGGCTTTCTCCCATAGACCGGATTCTGGTGAAAGGCGCGGGCTGCGAATATACAGGAAAGAGGTAAGGACGTAAGTCCCTGTGAGGAAGAGACATGCAGATAATAATTGTGGGCTGCGGCAATGTGGGCAGTACCCTGACAGAACAGTTGAGCAGAGAGGGACACAATATCACCGTGATTGACCGGGATGCCGGGAAAGCGGAGGAAATGGCAAATCAATATGATGTGATGGGCATTGTGGGAAATGGCGCCAGCTTCAGCGTGCAGAATGAGGCCGGTGTGGGGCAGGCGGATTTGCTGATTGCAGTCACCACTTCGGATGAACTGAATCTCCTGTGCTGCCTGATTGCAAAGAAGGCCGGCGACTGCCACACCATCGCCCGGGTACGGAATCCCATCTACACCAAGGAGCTTGGTTATATCAAGGAAGAGCTGGGATTGTCAATGATTATCAACCCGGAGCATGCGGCGGCTCTGGAGATATCCCGGCTATTGAAATTCCCCTCGGCCATCGAGGTAGACACTTTTGCCAAGGGCAGGGTGGAGCTGTTAAAATGCAGAGTGGAGGCAGGTTCCCCTCTGTGTGATCTGACACTTACAGATATTTCCTCCAAGCTGCGCTGTGAGGTACTGGTCTGCGCGGTGGAGCGGGGTGAGGAGGTTTATATTCCTGGTGGAAGCTTTGAGCTGAAGGAGCGGGATGTGATTTCTCTGGTGGCCTCGGCACAGAATGCCAACGTATTTTTCAAAAAGGTGGGTATGTACACCAACCGGATTCGCAGTGTCATGGTGGTAGGCGGCGGAAAGACCAGCTATTATCTGGCAAAAATGCTGCTTCCCATGGGTATGGACGTGACGATTATCGAGAAGAGCAAGGAGCGCTGTAACGAATTGAGTGAGCTTCTGCCCAAGGCTCGGATTATCCACGGGGACGGCACGGAGCGCAATTTGCTGCAGGAGGAAGGGCTGGAGCGTACCCAGGCCTTCGTCTCCTGGACGAATATGGACGAGGAAAATGTTATGCTGAGCCTTTTTGCCGGACATGCGTCAAAAGCAAAAACCGTCACCAAGGTACACCGCATTGCTTACAATGAGATTATCGAGAGCCTGAATCTGGGAAGCGTGCTCTATCCCAGATATATCACGGCGGAGTACATCCTTCAGTATGTCCGGGCCATGCAGAACTCCATCGGCAGCAATGTGGAAACTCTGTACCAGATTATTGAGGACAAGGTGGAGGCCCTGGAATTCTATGTGGGGAAACAGTCCCCGGTGGTGGGCATTCCCTTAAAGGATTTGGAGCTAAAAGACAATCTTCTTATTTGCTGTATCAACCGGAGGGGGCAGATTATTACTCCCGGCGGCCAGGATACCATGGAGGCAGGCGATACGGTGGTGGTGGTGACAACCACCACCGGCTTCGATGATTTGGGTGATATTTTGAAATAAGGAGTTTACACATATATGAACTACTCGATTATCCGATATATTATCTGCAGAGTCCTGGAATTTCAGGCGATGTTTCTGGCGCTCCCCTGTATCGTGGCAGTGATATACAAAGAACCCACGGGATGGGCCTTTGGGGCAGTGATGGCCGGCTGCTTTCTGGTGGGCTGGCTGGGGAAAAAAGCCAAGCCCAAAAGCCACGTGTTTTTTGCAAGAGAAGGCTTTGTGGTGGTATCCTTAAGCTGGATTGTGCTGAGCCTGACGGGGGCCCTGCCTTTTTGGCTCTCCGGAGAAATTCGGTCATTTACGGATGCGCTCTTTGAGACTATCTCGGGCCTTACCACCACCGGCTCCAGTATTCTCAGTGATGTGGAGAACTTGTCCCGCTGTACCTTGTTCTGGCGCAGCTTCACCCACTGGATTGGCGGTATGGGTGTGTTGGTGCTGATACTGGCCATTCTCCCTTTGGCAGGAGGCTACAACATGCACCTGATGCGGGC
>CAPNGW010000252.1 GCA_948665105.1 uncultured Lachnospiraceae bacterium | reverse complement strand
TAGCTCCCTGTATGTGGACCAGGTTGACAAGGAAGAATTAAAGCTGTATTTCCGGGAATTTGCGCCCTATGAGGGAGGCTGCCGGTTCTTAGGCTGCAGCCATACCCACGAGCCGGACTGCGGCGTCAAAGAGGCCCTTTTGGAGGGGAAGATTTCAAGGGGCCGCTATGAAAATTACGTTTCCATTTACAATGAATTGAAAGAGATGAAGAGGTATTAGTATGAATTATTTAGCGCCGTCCATATTATCGGCGGATTTTTCCCGTCTGGGAGAGCAGGTGGAAGCCATTGGAAAAGCGGGGGCCCAGTATGTCCATATCGATGTGATGGATGGCAGCTTCGTCCCCAGCATCAGCCTGGGGCTTCCGGTGATTCAATCCATCCGTTCCTGTACGGACCGTGTATTTGATGTGCATCTGATGATTGAGGAGCCCGTCCGCTATGTGAAGGAGTTTGCAAAGGCGGGAGCGGATATCATAACAGTCCATGCAGAGGCCTGCTGCCATCTTGACCGGACAATCGCGGCCATTAAGGAGCTTGACCGGAAGGCGGGTGTGGTGTTGAATCCTGCCACGGATTTAAGCTGTCTTAATTATATTCTTCCAGAGCTTGACATGGTGCTGCTTATGACAGTGAATCCCGGCTTTGGCGGCCAGAAATTCATCCCCTATACCATGGATAAAATCCGTGCTTTACGGCGGATGGTGACGGAGCGGGAGTTACTTGTGGATATTGAGGTGGACGGTGGAATCACCCTTTCCAATGTGGAGGAGGTCTTACAGGCCGGGGCCAATGTGATTGTGGCCGGAAGCGCGGTGTTCGGTGGGAATATGCAGGAAAATGTAAAGGCTTTTCTTAAGAAAATGTAAAAGGTGGATATGTGAGAGCTTTGATTGTGACAGGTGGATTTATCGACGATAAATTCACCTTAGATTATGTAGGGGGAGAGGAATACAGCGTTGCTTTTGCTGTAGACAGGGGACTTTTGTTTTTCCATCGGACGGGATTAAAGCCGGACTATATCGTAGGGGACTTTGACTCTGTGGCGGAGGAAATACTAAAGGAATATGAGAGTTCCCAAAGGGCTCCCCAAATCGTCAAACTGAATCCAAAAAAGGATGATACCGACACGGAACATGCCTTTAAGATGGCTATTGAGATGGGATGTGACAGTATCCATCTTTTCGGGGCAACAGGAACCCGCCTGGACCATGTGCTGGGCAATCTTCAGCTTTTGGGATTGTGCTTAAAGCATCAGGTAGAATGTCTGATGATTGACCCCTGGAACCGGATTCGCCTTATTGATAGGGAGACTGTGCTGCACAAGGACTCTCAATTCGGAAGCTATGTATCCCTGATTCCCTACACGCCTAAGGTGACAGGCCTGACCCTCACAGGCTTTGCGTATCCTCTCACGGATTACACCATGCAAAGCTTCCATGTGAAGGATGCTCTGCCAATCAGCGGTGTCAGCAATGAGATAGATGAGGACACTGCAAGGATTACTCTGCAGGAGGGCATTTTGGTGCTGGTGGAATCACGGGACTGAGGATTTCAATAAATATAAGGAAATAAATGGTATAAAGCGTGAACGAAATATACAGAAGAAGCAAAATGAATATAGAGAAAAGGCGGATTGTCAGCGGCTTACTGGCGGTGGTGATGCTGTTTGTCACTCTGCCGATGAATGCGTTGGCGACGGAAGCTGACGGCACAGGCAGGATATATGAGCCTGGTGAGGATGCCAGCTATATTACAGAAGACCTGGAAGAAGCCCCCGATTTGCAAGATGGAGAGGTTGACAGTGTCTTTTATGCCCAGCCTGACGATGAACTGAGCGCCCAACAGCTTCAGGAAATGCAGCAGCTGTCAATGGCTGCACCTGTTGCAGAGAATCCGGATTTGGAAATCCCGGAAGATGATTTCAGTAAAAGTAATTTCATCTATATCAACGGTGCGCCGTACAATGGCGGCGATGTGACCGTCATGGAGGGAGATAATTTCTCCTACAATCATATCTGGGAGTTCAAAAAGGATGCTTATCCGAAACTGAAGGAGGGCAGCTGGTTTGAATATGAGCTGTTCCAGGTACCGGAGCTGAATCTGGTGAGCCATGCAGAATCTGCCCTTGTCATCAGCGGTATAAAGGTGGGTAACTGGGAAATCAACTATGACAAGCAAAGCGGCAAGATGACCTACAGGGTGGTTTTTAACCGCTATATCCAATTTTTCAATAATATTGTGGCTCAGCTTTCAGGGAGCGGCAAGTTCAACGATTCTAACGCAGACGGGCCAATCTCAGTGGATTATAAAAGCGGAACGCTGACCATCGAGCCCCGGCCCACGATTCCGAGCGTTCCTTCTGTTCCCGGTGGCAATGGATGGACGCCTCCCTCCGCACCTAAATTCAACGACACCATCTATCCCTTTGGCAAGGGCGTGAAGTGGAACAGCAGCGCCTCCACCAACCCTGCCGAGGTACCCCGCATTGAATGGCGCGTGGTCTTTTTGGAGCAGCTGCAAAAGATGCAGCGGGAATTCTTAAATGGCGGTAAGCTTGAGGCAAGCAGCGGCTACTGTGTCATTGAGGATACGTTAGATCCAAATCAGCAATTTTACTCTCCCGGGGGAAATCAATACCAGGCAGAAGCTCCTTTTTTTATTGAGCTTCCTGTTATGGTGCCGGGAACCGGCCAGCTGCTCAACGCTGATGCTTCCGGCCTTGGCAATGGAGAGTATGACGGTCGCGGTGAGTTCCGTCCTATCATCACAGGAACGAAATTTCAGTGGATTGACGGAAGCCGGGCGGCAACCTCGGAGGCAGTGAAGGCGGTTCAGGACCAGGTGCGCAATACGCCTCTCACCTGGACGGTCACCACCGATCCCGACACCAAAAGGCAGACTCTTTTAATCAACACCGGTAAGCTGGGTACAACGAATCAGGCGGAGGGCATTACCTGGGAGCACTCCAACACCCAGCAGTATTGGCCCATCAACCAGCTGGATAAGCTGATGAATGACTGCGACAAGCAAATTCAAAGCATCCAAAGCGGCGCTAATTCTCCCATCACGCTGATGGATCAGCGCCAGGCAAGTCTTCTCAATGTGCTTGAGCGGGCCGCTGCTATGGATCTAAACGATAGGATTAAAAAAGAAGTGGTAATCACAGCCTGGAACGAAGATTATCGGAGATGGCGGGACGATGAGCGCATTGGCCCCCTGGCTGAGGTGGTGGATTTGAATGGCAGCCCCGTTGTTCCATTGCCGGACATTAACCTGATTACAGCCTGTGCTGACTGGCCAACACCGGGCGGCAAGGATTTGAAATACCGGACAGAATATCAGGATTTTATCAAGTCGTTGGAAAATATCGCGAAGGATCAGCCTGTTTACCGTGGGAACCGCCTCCAGTACGGTAAGGACTGGGAGAACGCCAAGGAACACTATCGAAAGGCAAAGGCCTTCTATGAGAACAAGCAGATTTACGGCTTTGTGGTCAAGGTGTGCAGCAAAAGCATTAATACCTCCATGACTGCCTATGAAAATGGTGTACAAATTTATCTGGAGGAAAAAAAGTGGACGGCAGAGGACACCACATCGGTTTCATTCAGCACGGGTATTGTCGGTAACTATGTTCTGGGAAGTCTGGTTCTGCAAAAGGCAGATGCCTATTACGATACAGCGGGCAATGATGATACGAAGGATATCCGGAATGTGGAAAAGAATAAAGCCGGGTTAACCGGTGCGGTATTCCAGGTGTACTGCGGTGACCACACAGACAATCCTCCGGATTTAAACGATGACCACCGGGCGTATTTTCTGGACAAGGACGCCAGTACCAACGGGGATACCTACCGCTATACACATACGGGCGTTGACCCCAACCATCAGGGGATTACGGGGGATATTTGCGACCTGGAGGCCAACATGGACGGCAAGCTGATCCTCAGCAATATTACGCCCCAGCACAAGCATTGGCTGGTGGAGACACAAGCACCGGCCGGGTATTATCTGGACAGCACTCCGATTCTCATCAACAGTCTGGACACAGAGGTCACCTACAAGATGATTCCCAATGTTTCTCGTTCAGTGCTGTTGTACAAAAGGGACTCCTTTAGCGGCAGCCCTGTGAAGGGGGCAGAGTTTACGCTGTTTAAGACGGGGGCAGCCGGTGCGGAAACGAAGGTCACCGGCTTTGTCACCAAAACTTTGAATGATCACCAGACTTTATGGAAGACAGCGGATGGCTCCGGCAGCGCCGCGCTGGAAACC
>CAPNGW010000251.1 GCA_948665105.1 uncultured Lachnospiraceae bacterium | reverse complement strand
AACGCCCCGGCCGTGATTGCCGTCAGTGGCAGTGAAGAAGGTGGCCTGGCCGAACTCCTCTCTCAGCTTGTCAGAGGTCAAGACATCAAAGGGAAGCTCAGAAATATCTCTTCCGGTCTGCCCTGCAATGTACTTGGCCATTGCGAAGGAGCCTCCCAGCACCTTGAAGGCGTTGAGCCCGAAGCGGTAGGACTCATCCTTGATACATACATCCCCAAGTCCCAAGTACTCCGCCATGTGGGTGAGGTGTGCCAAAGGGGTGGGAGCGTAGCCTGGGATGGTCTCATGGAAGGTTCTTGCCTTATCCACTTCGCTTAAGGCCATCACGGGCAGATTTTTGTCTTCCGTCTTTGGCATGGTGTTCTTAATCCATTTGATTTCTTTCATTATAAAATACCCCCCTTAAATATTTTAGGAATTACTGAGTTCTTTGCTGGTGTCCAGATAACTGTATAAGGTATATTTGGAAATCCCGAAAAATTTGGATACCTTATCGCCGGACTTTGTGATGAGAAATGCGCCGGAGTCATTTAAGAAGCGAATGGCCTCCACTTTCTCATCCTTGTTCATAAGGGCTGCAGGCTTACCCACCAGACTTACAGACTGCTTGATTAAATCATCCAGCAGATCGTTGACGTTCTGGGTAATCTGGGCCGGCTCCTTCTTGGGAGTGGCCTCCTGCTGGCAGCCTGTTAAGGACTTGAGGCTTTCTTCTAAATATAGAAGATTGGTAATATCATAATTAATAGCGAAAATGTAATTGACCCGGTTGGTCTTTTCGTCCCGCACGAAGATGGTGCTGGATTTCAAGGTTTTACCGTCGGCGGTTTTGGTGAGATACCCCAACTGGTCTTTTATCTTTGACGGGTCCTTCTTCAAGGTCTCCAGTACAATGTGGGAAGGACCGTCCCCCAGCTTGCGGTTGGTAACCTGACCGTTTTCAATATATACGATGGATTTATTGATGCTCTTCTTGGTCAGGTCGTGAATCACCACCTCGCAGTTATTTCCGAATTGCTTGGAAAGGGCGTTGGCCATCTGTCTCAAAAAATCAAGTGTCTTGCTCACGCATATGCTCCTTTCTGGAACCCCATGATTTAAAGCGCCATGGGAACCTCGAAAAACCTTGCGGTTTTCCTTGCTTATATGAACATCATAACACAAAAAAAATAAAAATCAATAGAAAATCTAAAAAATTTTTAGGTAAATACAAAAAAAGTTAGTTTTTAATATTGCTTTTTTAAATAACATATGTTAGAGTATAATTAGATTGAATAGTCAAATAAATTTTCTATCAAAAAAGAAGGGAGAAGCGTATGATACTGATTGGGAACGGAACAGTGATTACAAGGGATGAAAGCTGCCCGATGATTCCGGACGGTGGTGTCGTAACAGAAGGCACGAGGATTGTCAGGGTGGGGGATTTTAAGACTCTGAAACAGGAATATCCGGATGCGGAGGTGCTGGATGTCAGGGGTAAGCTGATTATGCCGGGATTAATCAACACCCACGAGCATATTTACAGTGCCTTTGCCAGAGGTCTTTCTATTAAAGGGTACAATCCCAATGGATTCCTGGATATCTTAGACGGCATGTGGTGGACCATCGACCGTCATCTGACTCTGGAGCAGACACGACTGTCCGCAGTGGCTACTTATATTGACTGCATCAAGAATGGCGTGACCACGGTATTTGACCATCATGCCAGCTTCGGACAGATTGAGGGAAGTCTCTTTGCCATTGCGGACGCGGCGAAGGAACTGGGGGTAAGAACCTGCCTCTGCTATGAGGTGTCTGACCGTGACGGGGAAGAGAAGGCCCGGGCTTCCGTGAAGGAGAATGCAGACTTTATCAAGTATGCACAGAGTCAGAAGGACGATATGGTCAAGGCCATGATGGGTATGCACGCCCAGTTCACCATTTCTGACAAGACTATGGAGCTGTGCCGGGAGAATATGCCGGAGGGCGTGGGTGCCCACATCCATGTGGCAGAGGGCATTGAGGACCTTCACCACTGCCTTAAGACCTATGGCAAGCGGATTGTGAACCGTCTGATGGACCACGATATTTTAGGCCCCAACACCCTGGCGGCTCACTGCATTTATGTGAACAGCCAGGAGATGGAGCTTCTTAAGGAAACTGATACCATGGTAGTACATAATCCGGAATCCAACATGGGCAATGCCTGCGGATGCCCGCCCACCATGGAGATTTACAAGCGCGGCATTTTAACCGGCCTTGGAACCGACGGATACACCCACGATATGTTTGAGTCCTTCAAGGTGGCAAATGTGCTTCACAAGCATTCCCTGTGCGATGCCAATGCTGCCTGGGGAGAGGTTCCTGCCATGTTGTTTGAAGGAAATGCCAGGATTGCCAACCGTTACTTTGAGACGCCCCTGGGAATCTTGAAGGAAGGCGCGGCAGCGGATGTTGTGGTGGCGGAATATGACCCGCTGACCCCCATGCATGAAGGCAACATCAATGGACATATGCTTTTTGGCATGAACGGAAGCAAAATTGTCACCACCATGTGCAACGGCAAGGTGCTTTATAAGGACCGTGAGCTTTTGTGCACGGACGAGGCCAAGGCCATGGCAGACTGCCGTCAGGTGGCGAAGGAGCTGGCGGAAAGCATAAACGGATAAAAGGAGGTATTTTTTATGGGAGACAGAATGACCCCGATTCCCTTTGGGAATCTCATGAATTGGGTGCTTGAGGAGAAGCAGAACTATAATAAGGTCTTTGGCATTCGCCAGATGTACAGGGCTGACCCGGGCAAATACGCGGAAATCTTCGGAGAGAAGATGGAGACGCCCTTTGGTCCGGCGGCAGGGCCCAATACCCAGCTTGCCCAGAACCTTATCGCGTCCTATATCACCGGCTGCCGGTTCTTCGAGCTTAAGACCGTGCAGATTTTGGACGGCGAGGACTTGCCGGTGGCAAAGCCCTGCATTCTGGCGGACGACGAGTGCTATAACTGCGAGTGGTCCACGGAGCTTCGGGTGCCGGATGCAAGAAACGAGTACATAAAGGCTTGGATTGCATTGAAGGTTCTGGCTATCGAGTATGGCCTTGGGGCATCCGACGGATTTATCTTCAATATGAGTGTGGGCTATGATTTGAAGGGAATTCAGTCGGAGAAAATCGACAATTTCATAGAGACACTGAAGGAAGCAAAGGACACCGAAGAATGGAAGCGCAGTATCCAGTGGATGAAGGACAACCTTCACCGTTTCTCCAGGGTGACTCTTCAGGATGTGGAAGCCATCTCCTCCAACATCTGTACCTCCGTGACGGTATCCACGTTGCACGGGTGCCCGCCCCAGGAGATTGAGAGCATTGCTTCTTACTTATTAAAAGAAAAGAAGCTGAACACCTTCGTGAAGTGTAACCCCACTCTTCTGGGCTATGAGACCGCCAGAGAGATAATGGACAGCATGGGCTACGACTACGTGGCGTTTGGTGATTTCCATTTCAAAGACGATTTACAGTTTGAGGATGCCGTACCCATGCTTAAGCGGCTTATGAATCTGGGGGACCAGGAGGGGCTTCTCTTTGGCGTGAAGATTACCAACACCTTCCCGGTGGATGTAACCCGCCAGGAGCTGCCCAGCGAAGAGATGTATATGTCGGGAAAATCCCTGTGCGCCCTTTCTCTGTCGGTGGCACACAAGCTGTCGGAGGCCTTTGACGGAAAGCTCCGGATTTCCTATTCCGGTGGCGCGGATTTCTTCAATATTGATAAGATTTTCGGACTGGGTATCTGGCCCATCACCGTGGCCACCACCCTCTTAAAGCCCGGCGGATACCAGAGGGATATTCAGCTGGCAGAGAAGCTTGCGGCCATGGAATACAAGCCCTTCGTCGGGGTGGATGTGTCAGGCCTTAAAAAGCTTATTGAAGAGATTAAGAAGGACTCCCATCACTGTAAGGCCATCAAGCCCCTTCCCTCCCGGAAGATGGACAAGAAGGTTCCCCTCCTTGAGTGCTTTGTGGCTCCCTGCAGCGAGGGATGTCCCATTCATCAGGACATTCCTGCTTATGTAAAATTAGTGGGAGAGGGGAAATATGAGGAGGCTCTCCGGGTGATTATCGATAAGAACCCCTTGCCCTTCATCACCGGAACCATCTGCAACCACCGGTGTATGGATAAGTGCAGCCGGAATTTCTATGAGGAATCGGTAAACATCCGTGGAGCCAAGCTGGTGGCGGCTCAGGGCGGCTATGAGGCGGCCTTGAAGGAGCTGACAGAGGCCGGTGGGAAGGAAACATGCAGTCAGAGCAGA
>CAPNGW010000250.1 GCA_948665105.1 uncultured Lachnospiraceae bacterium | reverse complement strand
AACCCGTGTTACCGCCGTGAAAGGGCGATGTCTTAACCGCTTGACCAAGGAGCCGAATATCGCGAAACAGGCAATACGTCCTATAAACGCTGTTATTTCAGCAACGGTTTAATTCTACCATAGTTCTTGGCAGATTGCAAGCCCTTTTTTTTATTTTACATCTCAATTAATTCCAATGCCACAATAAGGGCCGGCAGCCCTCTACTCTCCCTTTCCTTGCAGGGTTTCCTCCTGCAGCCGGTCAAATTCCGCCATACATTCGTCTACCGTCGCACCATTTAACAGCTGCCGCACAATCAGGCAGGTATTGCCCCACTGCTCTACCTTCATTCCTGCATTCGTCGCAAGAACATAGACATCCTCCTGAATCCTGTCATTCAGTGGCTTTAAAGCCGGGATACACTCCACCTCCACATTCTTGGAAGGAGAAATTACCCGATTGGTCTCTGCATATAGCTCAAGCGCTTCATCCGATATCAACACGTCCACCATACGCATGGCATCCTCCGCATGCTCCGCCTCCGCACCAATACCAAATCCTGTCATAGAGATGACCGGCATCTGTCCCCGATGGCTGGGAAACCCAATCACCTGCAGGTTAAAATCCGGCTTTCCATAAGCGGTATCTGAATTAGCCGCACCCCAGTATGCCATGACGATGGGTGTCTTCTGAGCCAGAAAATCCGCTCCTTCCCCCTCAATAGCCTCACTGACAAACGCCTTTTCTGCATCAATGTATCCAAGCTCAATCATGGTCTTTAAAAACTCAAAGCCAGGACGCATATAATCGCTGTATTTACTCTCTCCGCTGTTTAAGGCTGCAATCTCCGCATCCGCATTTCCTCCATTGTACAAATCCGCGTAAGCCTGGGCCAGCACAAAGGTCTCCAGCCACCAGCGGTTGGCCCCCACCGGAGTCTCAATTCCATTTTCCTTGAATATCCTGCAGCACTCCAAAAAATCCTCTGGCGTCTCTGGAAGCTGGAGATTGTACTGTTCAAACATATCCTTATTGACAAACAGGCCGTAAGCTACTACCTCCTGTGGAATTGCCACCAGCTTCCCGTCTACCACATTAGCCATCCGTACGACCTCCCGCAGATTCCCGGCATTTTCCAGTCCTGACAAATCCAGCAATTTTCCTTCCTCGCCCAATTTCACAGTGACATCCGGATTCAGCAAATATATATCATCCAGATTATTCCTGGCCCGGTCAAGGGTGACATCATCGTAGGTTTTATCCAAATAGTCCTCCGCTGTATAGGTCCGATATGCTACCTTTATCCCAAGCCTTTCCTCCGCCATGACAATCGTTTTATCAAACGCAGTTCTGGCAACATTCTCCGCGCCGGGATCCGTCTTCTCCATGGGGCTGAATAAATTTACCACCCGTTCATTCGCTTCCTTCTGAACCAGCAGGTTATGGTCAGAATCCCCCTTATCACCGCAGGCAGTCATGGTAAAAGCTGCAATTCCTGCCAGGCACACTGCCATAAGCCTTGTAACGCTTCTCTTTCTACACATTTTTCTCTTCTGCTCCTCTCTCTGACACATACTGATTAATTACTTTTTTTAGCAGCTCCACATCGATGGGCTTTGACAGATGGACGTTCATACCGGCTTCCAGGGCTTCCTTCTCGTCTTCTGCAAAGGCATTTGCAGTCATGGCAATAATGGGAATTTCACCTGCCCATCTCTGCTTCAGGGCACGAATGGCCCTTGTGGCATCGTAGCCATTCATAACCGGCATTTGAATATCCATCAAAATAGCGTCAAACTCGCCTTCCTCCGCCTGCTCAAACCGCTCCAGGGCCATCTGCCCATTCTCCACAACCTCGCATTCCGCCCCTTCCATCTTAAGAATCTCCACCAAAATCTCCGCATTCATTTCGTTGTCCTCTGCTGCCAGAAAGCGAAGTCCCTCCAGGCTTTGACTCTCCTCTGCCTTTGTATCAATCTCCTCACCCCGCTCCGCCTGCATTTCCTGAATCTTCTGTTTAAAAGCGGACAAGAAGAAGGGTTTCATCAGAATCCCCACCGATTCCATACAAACTTCCTCCGGGCCTTCCTCTCCATAGTCTGCCAAAAACAGCAGCGGCGCATCCTGGGGTAGAAGCTCCCGGATTCTTTCAACCATTGCAGAGCCGTTGGATGCCGCCAAATCCCAGTCCATAAGAAGTGCCTGGACCCTTCCCCCTTCTGTATCATCCTCAAGAAGCCTCACCGCATCCTTAAAGCTGTAGACTGTATCTACCAGCACGTGTTCATTCTCTATGAGAATCCGGATGTTTTCGCAAACCTCCGCATCTGCCTCCACCACCAAAATCCGCTGAATCCCGCTGTCTATCCAGAACTGTCTGCTCACATGGCCCTCTGGTATCCGAAACTCCAGTTCCACCCGGAATATACTTCCCCTGCCCACCTGACTTGAAACATCAATGGTGCCGCCCATAAGTTCTACAATGCTCTTGGTGATAGCCATGCCAAGTCCCGTTCCCTGGACCTTATTGGTGGTACTGTTTTCCTCTCTGGTAAAGACCTCAAAAATCTTCTCCCGATATTCCTCCGTCATACCATACCCGTTGTCCTCTACCTCCACCCGAATATGCTGATACTGGCTGGAACGCTTTTTTTGTCCAATCATGCGGAGCCAGATGCTTCCACCCTCCTGTGTATATTTCACCGCATTGGAAAGAAGGTTAATCAAAATCTGATTAATCCTGGTTTCATCTCCCATAAGATACTCATGCCGAATCCCGGTTACTTCCACATGGAACTCCTGATGCTTGGCGGCAGCCATGGGGCGGATAATGGCATCCACAGAAGACAACAAATCATTCAGGGTAAATTCCTCCACATTCAGAACTACCTTGCCGCTTTCAATCTTGGAGACATCCAGGATATCATTAATAAGGCTCAAAAGATGCTTGCCTGAGGCAGTAATCTTCTTCGTATACTCCTTAACCTTGATTGGATCATTCGCATCCATGGCCAGCAGGGTGGTAAATCCCAGGACCGCATTCATAGGTGTGCGGATATCATGGGACATGTTGGACAAGAAGGTGGTCTTGGAATTACTGGCAATCTGGGCAGCCTTAAGGGCCTCCACCAGACGCTGGTTGTGAATCTCCCTCTCCTTCTCTCTCTCCTCCCTAAGCTTGTTCTGTTGCCTCTGATTCAGATAGTACAATAGGCAGCACAAGAAAAAAGCAATCAGCATAATGGCTACTACAACAACAATATTCTGCTTGACCGTCCTGCCCTCCTGCTGGATTGCCTCCAAAGGCACATAGCCGATGAGGTAGATTGAGCCCTCATTCACCGACCACATAAAATTCAGGGAATCTTTCTCCTGAATATCATGATAAAATAATATATTATCTCCGTTTTTCAGACATTCTGAAACCTCCGCCCGAAGTCCTTCCTCCTGAATGTCGTTGGCCCTGTAAAAATCTGTCAGGTTCAGGTGACCCGCATTTCGTTGGCCCATCCCTTTTGGTTTTAACACAAACCGCTGGCTGTTGGCGTCCATGATATACAGCATGGCCCTCCCACCATAAAATCCGGCGGGGAGGGAATGGTCAAAGGAATCATACACATATTCCACATACAGCGTCCCCATCTCCTGTCCGTCCTTTATAACCGGACATTTCATGGAATAAGCCCACGTCCCCATATAATTCACATAAGACTGGGACACCGGTAATCCTTCCACCGTTCTTCCCAGGGAAAAATCCAATTCATTCTCTGAAAACACCTCTCCCGTGCTGGAAATCCCTTCCGTCTCCCCGGAGCGTATCAGAGATATCTTCACCATAGTCTGATTCTTCTGATAGGAACGAATATACGCTTCCGGCTCCTCCATAGTAGCAAGCTCCTGGGCCATCAGGCGCTGAAACTCCGCTTCCTTATCAGAAATCGATTCAATGGTGCACTTGATAAGATCCAGGCTTTCACTGAGGTTTTGAACGGCCGATGCCGACATCTCCGCAGATAACCTCCGGGCCACAAAGAATACCACCGTCCCCAGAATACCAAAAATCAATATAATAGAAAGAAACAAAGAAATACCTTTGTCCACTTTTTTTCGAATTTGTATTCTCTTCATACCTGATCACATCCCGTCGGTTTACTTACATCATATTACCATGAATTTCAGCATGAAACAAGTCGGCAAAATATCCAATAGCAAAAAATCCTGTAACACTCAATGTCACAGGACCTTTTAACTCCCCCTGTTGGACTCGAACCAACGACACTGCGGTTAACAGCCGCATGCTCTACCGACTGAGCTAAGGAGG
>CAPNGW010000249.1 GCA_948665105.1 uncultured Lachnospiraceae bacterium | reverse complement strand
TCGGCAAGGGCTACGCCGTCCAGCGGGTGGCGGAGTATGCCAGAGAAATTGGCATGGAGCGGGTGCTTATCAGTGTGGGCGGGAATGTCTGTGCAGTGGGAGAGAAGGAACCGGGCGTTCCCTGGCGGCTGGGGATTCAGAACCCGGATTTGGAAAGTGATGAGAAATATGTGGTTTTGGTGGAGCTTCAGGACGCTTCGGTGGTAACCAGCGGGGATTACCAGCGGTATTATATGGTGAATGGAGTGCGTTACAGCCATATCATTGATCCGGATACCCTGATGCCGCCAAAGGAATTTGCTTCTGTGTCCATAATTACCAAGGATTCCGGCATGGCGGACGCTCTGTCCACAGCGGTTTACAACATGTCCTTTGAGGAGGGATTAGCCTTTGTTGACAAAACCGAAGGAGTGGAGGCTATGTGGATTTTTGAAGATGGAAGTATTCGGTATTCGGAAGGGTTTGAAGCCTATCTAGTGACGGAAAAATAAAATTTAAACTCTCCGATTCAGTACTTTAGTATCTCTGAGGCTTTGCATAGCACTATAGCTGGTTATCCCCTCCCCGGTGTTGGGATGCCTGGAGGAATATATCTGGTCGCCCCCAAAGACTATCACCAGCGCCAGGCAAACCGGAATCAAGATGCGATTGTTAATCTTGCGGAAAAGATTATCCAAAAGCGGCGCGGCGGCATATGCAATGGCGATTCCGCCAAGTCCGAAGACAAGAAGCCCCTCCGCACAGATTCTGCCGTTCAGATTCAGGAAATATCCGGTATAATCCCACCATCTCGTGCCGCCATGGGTGATTTCCAGATAATAGGATGTAAAGTATTCGACGCTTCCGCAGAGAACCACGGCAGCCAGAAATTCCCACAGCGGTTTATCCCGAAGCCGCTTTAATATAATCAGAATCAATATGCCCCCGGTACCGTAAATTGGCAGCCATGGTCCATGTAAAACTCCCCGGTTGACAAAAACGCCGTCCGATATCAGGTGCAGGGTGACCTCCCAGACCCATCCAATGAAGGAGAAGGCGAAATACAGCATAATCAGAGAGGGAAGGGAGTAGTTGCGGGCATAGCGCAGGGTGCCGATATCTTCGCGTTTTTCGTATTCGGGGGATAGGGAACAGTCTTCCAGGATATATCTCACCTGCCAGCACATCGGTCCATTTTTCCCGCTTTACCTTCTGGGCTCTGGCAAGCTCATAAGCCGTTTCCTTCTTGGAGTTTACCAGCACAATACCAAACCAGTGGGACAAAAATCCCAAAAGTCCTTTGTACTCCGGCTCTTCCGCCTCTGGCATGCCAGTCAGGCTAATGACATCGCCGTATGCTTTTTGCAAGGCAGCTTCGTCTGCTTTTTCAAAAAGACAGGTATCGTTTAAATTTTCATAACCGGGAATCTGTTTTACAATGGCGTCCTCCCGTATGTAGGCATAATATTCGCCGAATGCGGTGGCTTTGTACGGATTGGTGTAGAAAATGTCCAAAAGCCCCAGGGTCAACCCCCCGAGAATGTGCCATGGAAAAAAGGACAGCTCCAGCTTAAAGCATTCCCATTTGTGGCCATGCATCATCCGGCGGGAAAGGGTAATCACTTCCCGCGCCTTCATATCCGGATTTTCAGCCAGAATGTAGGGCACCATACAGTAGGAATATCTCTTGATAAAAAGCCCGATGATTGTAAGGGACCACAAAAACTGAAAAATCACCAGTACAAACATATTCCAGGCCGTCTGTGCCCAGCGTTTCACACGAATCAGAAACAGGAACCGCTGAGCGGGTATCTTTTTATAAGTGCGCGCTTCCAGAACCACGCGCCGGGCGGCCACGAGATACGAATACTGAATGAAAAAGCTGAAAAATCCGAGAACCAGGAAACCCAAAAGAATCAGAAGAACCATAGCCAGACTGGAGGAACCAATCAGACCGGATACTGTCTGATAGAATTTTACGATAAAGGAGCCGGAGGTTACCGCATTCACAACCATGGAAAATACGCCTCTGGTTCCGCCGAGAACCGGATTGGAAGCAGTTTCGAAGGTCGCATCGGAGTGTATGGAGGCAGCGCCGCTGTCAGAAAAACTCTGGGAAGAACGGATGGATAATACGGACAAGGATTCTGCGTATTCCGCACCTATAAAAGCACCCATAAGGCAGATAACCAGCATAAGCCAGTAATGCTTTTTCAGAATATGCCTTGCGTTTGCTTTCATTTCTTTTCGTTCTTTTTTTCTCATCGCGTTCATAAACTTCACTTTCCTCTTTTCTTTAGTCTGGCATACTATAGGATAGCTCTTCCCACGATGGATACCCCGCTTGCAGGACAAACTGGAATTTGGAAGAATATTTTGACGTGATATGTCTAATTTGCCAACGCTGCTTCATATGCCGCACGGCAGGCTTTGGCAAGCTGGTCACCGCAGGAGGTGGGCCGTCCGCCGCAGGAAATGCCACCGATTTTTTGTTCTACCTCATCAACGGTCAGGCCCTCCACCAGCTTTGGAATCGCCTGGAGATTGCCGTCACATCCTCCGGTAAATACCACATTTTTCACAATGTTGCCGTTGAGTTCCACCTCTATCATGGTGGAGCAGGTGCCCTTTGTCTTGTATTTGTAACCCATTTTACTTTGTCCTTTCTGTCTGTATATGTGCTTTGCATTGCGGATGCGGGCATTCGCCTGTCAACAAGCATACCACAGATTTTCTCCCTGGGGAAGAACTTCATAAAAAATTTATAAATCGTTCACCGGATTCGCTATTGTTTAAATATCTATAAAGTGGTACAATAAACGGTAGTTTGTTTCCGCTGGCTAAGAGAGGCGGGACAAGATAGGAGCGAACATATGGGAGTAATACAGAAAATTTTCGGCACCCACAGTGAGCGGGAGCTGAAGCTGGTCAATCCGATTGTGGATAAAATCGAAGCCCTTCGTCCCGCCATGGAGGCGTTGACTGATGAAGAGTTAAGGGACAAGACAAAGGAATATAAAAAGCGGCTGGGGGAGGGAGAGACCTTGGACCAGCTGTTGCCGGAGGCTTATGCCACTGTTCGTGAGGCGGCCAAAAGGTCCATCGGCCTTGAGCATTACCGGGTACAGTTGATTGGCGGCGTGGTGCTCCATCAGGGCCGTATTGCGGAGATGAAGACCGGTGAAGGTAAGACGCTGGTGTCTACTCTGCCGGCGTACTTAAATGCCCTTGAGGGCAAGGGCGTTCATATTGTGACCGTCAATGATTACCTGGCCAAGCGTGACGCAGAGTGGATGGGTAAGGTACATGAATTTTTAGGGCTCACCGTTGGCGTGGTGTTAAACTCCATGGACAACAATGAACGCCGGGCGGCCTATGCCTGTGATATCACCTATGTGACCAACAATGAGCTGGGCTTTGATTACCTGCGGGACAACATGGTGATTTATAAGGAACAGCTGGTACAGCGGGAGCTTTACTATGCCATTATCGACGAGGTGGACTCCGTACTGATTGATGAGGCCAGAACACCTCTTATTATCTCCGGACAGAGCGGCAAATCCACCAAGCTCTATGAGGCCTGCGATATTTTGGCCCGGCAGATGGAGCGGGGCGAGGCCAGCCAGGAATTTTCCAAAATGGACGCCATTATGGGTGTGGAAATCGAGGAGACCGGGGACTTTATTGTCAACGAGAAGGACAAGGTGGTAAACCTTACCGCGGAAGGCGTTAAGAAGGTAGAGCGGTTTTTCCAGATTGAAAATCTGGCGGATGCGGAGAATCTGGAAATTCAGCACAATATCATCCTGGCGTTAAGGGCACACAACCTCATGTTCCGGGACCAGGATTATGTGGTGGCGGACGATAAGGTTATGATTGTGGACGAGTTTACGGGGCGTATTATGCCCGGACGGCGGTATTCCGACGGTCTGCATCAGGCCATTGAGGCCAAGGAGCATGTGAAGGTGAAGCGGGAGAGCAAGACCCTGGCCACCATCACCTTCCAGAATTTCTTCAACAAATATACCAAAAAGGCCGGCATGACCGGTACGGCATTGACGGAGGAGAAGGAGTTTCGGGATATCTACGGCATGGACGTGATTGAGATTCCCACCAACCGTCCCGTGGCCCGTGAGGACCTTCAGGATGCCGTATATAAGACCAGAAAAGAAAAGCTTTATGCGGTCATCCAGGAGATTGTCAAGGCTCATCAGAAGGGACAGCCGGTTTTGGTGGGCACCATCACCATCGAAGCCTCCGAGGAGGTCAGCGCGCTGCTGAAGCGTCAGGGCATTCCTCACAAGGTGTTGAACGCCAAGTTCCATGAGCTGGAGGCGGAAAT
>CAPNGW010000248.1 GCA_948665105.1 uncultured Lachnospiraceae bacterium | reverse complement strand
AGAGTAGATGGCCAGCGCCGCCGCGTCGGCAATGCTGTGGTTGGTTCGGATGAACTCCACCCGAAAGCAGCCCAGGTTGATGTGCTGTCCGTATTTTACCACCTTGCGCTTCACCTTTGTGAGCATATTGTGCTCTCTCAGCTTGTGCTCGATAATGCCCATGGTCAGCTTGGTGGCGTACACCGGCACATTAATATCCTTAAGCACATAGGGAATTGCTCCGATATGGTCCTCATGTCCGTGAGTGATGAAAAATCCCTTTACACGTTCAATATTGTTCTTAAGATAAGTTACATCGGGAATCACCAAATCAATTCCCAGCATGTCGTCTTCCGGGAAAGATAATCCGCAGTCCACAACAATAATACTGTCCTCGTATTCAAAGGCAGTAATGTTCATTCCGATTTGCTCTAATCCGCCTAAGGGAATGATTTTCAATTTTGAGTTTTTTTGTTCTTTCAAATTGCACCTCCATATGGTTATGTAAATCCGTTCCTGTCAGTCCGTCTGCCTGTCCTTAAGGCACTTTTTACAATAGCCATAGAGCTTTAATTCATGATTTACCACCCGAAATCCCTGCAAGGTATAAATTTGACTCTCCAGTTCGTCCAGCAAGTCATTGCAGAAAGAGACCACGTCTCCACATTTCAGGCATATCAAATGATGATGGCGGTGTGCGTCCTTAATACGGCTTTTTCCGATTTCATAACGCACGGACCCATCTCCAAGCTGCATGCTCTCAATCATGTCAAGGCTCAATAACAATTGTATGGTTCTGTACACAGTGGCCAATCCGATATCCGGATAGTCGGCCTTCACGATTTCATATATTTCTTCAACAGTCAGGTGCTTATCGTCACAGGTTGCAAGTGTCTCCAATACCAAAATACGCTGCCGTGTTACCTTCAGCCCTTTTTCCTTCAACATTTGCTTAAAATCATCCTGGAGCATCCTTACACCCTCCTGAAAAATTCTGTTACATAGTTATATCCACATCTTCCATCACAGATGCAAATATTTTTGACATATACGCCAATTCCTCTTCTGATTCCACCATCTCATAGCTGGCTTCCTCCCCGGAGTCGGAAAGCTCCTTTAAAATAAAGGCGTCGCAGTCTCCGTCCTCCTCCTCTGTTACCAATATATAGTTCACCCCGTTAATCCGGGTCTGTTCTATCACATAAAATTCTGCCGTCTCATCACTGTCTGGCACCTGAAATATAATTTTCTCCATGTATTTCCTTCCTATTCTCCGGTGGAATGGAGGCTGTCAAGATATCCCTGTAAAATAAATACTGCCGCCAGCTTATCCACATAGAGCTTTCTGTCCTCCCTGCGGATGCCTCCCTCCATCATGGTGCGGTCTGCTTCCACCGTGGTAAGACGTTCATCCCAGAGGACTACGGAAAGACCGGTGCGCTTCGTAAGCAGCTCCGCAAATTCCCGTGTCCGTTCACAGCGCTCGCCTTCCGTGTTGTTCATATTCTTCGGATACCCCAGAACAATCCTGTCCACCTGAAATTCTTCCACTAATTCTTGAATTCTGGCCAGCGTCTGCCGAAGCTTCCCGGGAGATTTCCTTCGGATAATCTCTTTCCCCTGGGCAGTCAAAAGAAGACCGTCACTGATTGCCACGCCCACGGTTTTAGAACCGAAATCAAGGCCCATAATACGCATACCATTTCCTCCGCTGTCCTATGTGAGGTATTTATTCCCAGGAATTGTTCTTTATATACCGGCGCAGGATTTCCTCCACCAGTTCATCCCGCTCCACCTTCATAATAAGGCTTCTCGCGTTGTTGTGGCTGGTGATGTAGGTGGGATCCCCCGACATAATATAACCCACAATCTGGTTTACCGGATTATAGCCCTTTTCCCTGAGTGCGCTGTACACAATGGCAAGCACCTCGTCCACTCTGATATGTTTTTCAACTTCTACCTGGAAATATTGTGTGTTATTTTTATCCTGCATCATTTCACGCACCTTTTTCAACTCTTTGGTTTCAAAACGCCTATATCATCTATTCTAATATAAATGATGTTAAAATTCAATCTATATTTTCTGTCGAATTTGGGGAGAGTAACAAAATATGGTCTGAAATCACTTCCAGGGCCTTTCCCTTCACCAGCTCATTGGCCTTAAAATCGCTTCCCGGAAGCACCGCTTTGACATATTCCGGGGTATGTCCCACCATGGAGGCGCGTCCCTCCACCACGTCCGCCTCCTCCAGCAGAACTTCCACGGATTTTCCCTGATACCAGGCGGCAAAATCCCGGCTCATCCTCTCGGTATCCTCAAACAGAATGTCGCTTCTTATGTTTTTTACCTCCTGGCTGATTTGGTCAGGCATGGAGGCGGCCTTTGTGCCCTGTCGCATGGAGTACTTGAAAATATGCACCTCAAAAAATGCAATTTCCTTTAAAAATGCCCGTGTAGCCGCAAATTCCTCCTCTGTCTCCCCGGGAAACCCCACGATAACGTCGGTGGTTATGGCCGGATGTTCAAAATATTTCCGCAGAAGTGCACAGCCCCTGCGGTACTCTTCACAGGTATATTTCCGGTTCATGCGCTTTAAGGTGGCATCACAGCCGCTCTGCAGGGACAAGTGAAAATGGGGGCACAGCTTGGGTAGCCGTGAGAGCTCCCGGGCAAATTCCTCCGTGACGATTTTCGGTTCCAATGAGCCCAGACGGATGCGCCGAATCCCCTCCACCTTATGAACCTCCTGAATCAAATTCAGCAAATTTTCTCCGCTGTCCACACCGTAGGAGCTTAGGTGAATCCCTGTAAGCACCACCTCCTGATATCCGTTGCCGGCAAGACGGCGCACCTCCGCTGTCACATCCGAAAGGCTGCGGCTTCTGACCCGCCCTCTGGCATAGGGAATGATGCAGTAGCTGCAAAACTGGTTACAGCCGTCCTGCACCTTGATAAAGGCCCGGGTATGTTCGGCGGTTTTGTCAAGATACAGCCCCTCGTATTCGGTCTTATCATTGATGTCAATGATATTGGCATACTTACCCTTCCGGACTCCTTCTGCCGGTTCCTGCCCCTTGCCCTTTCGATTTCTCTCAAAAGCTGCAAGTGCCGCTATCAGCTCATGCTTCTTGTTGTTGCCAATTAAAATGTCGATGGCCGTATCCGCCATGGCCTGCTCCTTGGAGGTCTGTACATAGCATCCCGCCGCCACCACAATGCTGTCGGGGTTTAATTTTTTCGCCCGGTGCAGCATCTGCCGGGACTTTTTATCCGCCATGCCTGTCACCGAGCAGGTATTAATCACATATACGTCTGCTGTCTCTGTAAAGGGGACAATCTCGAATCCGTTCTCCACCAGAAGCTGCTGCATGGCCTCCGTCTCGTATGCGTTTACTTTACATCCTAAATTATGAAGTGCCGCTTTTTTCATTTTTCTCCGTTCTTCCATTAAATTGCTTAAAATCTTAGCACATTTCTATCTTAAATCAGCAATGGTACTATTGACTTTTATTTCCAAAACCGTTAATATTAAGGAAAATTAGTCCTTATTTGATTAATTTTGATATCAAAAATTTTACAGGAGGTAGTTTCATTATGAAAACAGTACAAATTTCTTTGAACTCAATTGACAAAGTAAAATCTTTCGTAAACACGATTACACAGTTCGAGCATGACTTTGATTTAATTTCCGGCAGATATGTCATTGATGCAAAATCCATCATGGGTATTTTCAGCCTTGATTTATCCAGGCCCATTGATTTGGCAATTCATGCGGAATCCAATATGGATGAGATTCTGGAAGTATTAAAGCCCTATCTGGTATAAACCATTTATACCCCGCAAAGTGTGCAGGGCTATGTGCAAAGCACATACTATGAAAGATATATCCCCCGGCATTGCCGGGGGATTTTTATTTGTGGCAGCAAACCTCGCAAAGAGTATTTTCCATTGTTACATCGGAAACAGCATCTGCCTATATCTCAAACCTGTCAATCAGGGATACCAGCGTTTCCACCTGGGCCTTTTGTTCCTGACTGACTGCCGCAGTCTCCTGAGAGGTGGCGGAATTGTTATCCACAACCGAGGATACCTGGGCAATGCTGCCGCCAATCTGGCGCATGTACCCCATATCCTTTTCCAGCATACTTGCCACCTGCCCCATCTTCTCGATGGCCGCTTCGGCGTCACTCATAACTCTCTGCATATTTTCTGCGGTTTCATCTGCTATGGTAATTCCCCGATTTACCGCCTCGATGGTAGTCTCTATGAGATTGGTGGTTCTTCCGGTTGCCTTTGCAGACTCCTCTGCCAGGTTCTTCACCTGGTCCGCCACCACCGCAAAGCCTCT
>CAPNGW010000247.1 GCA_948665105.1 uncultured Lachnospiraceae bacterium | reverse complement strand
TTCTGCTTCGCTCCATGTCCCCCCGGATTATCGGCGTGGACGAGCTGGGAGGACAGGCAGATTATGAGGCAGTGGAGTACGCACTTCACTGCGGCTGTCACATTCTGGGCACCATGCATGGGGACAGCATGGAGGAAATGCAAAAAAAGCCCCATCTGAAAAAATGGCTGGAGCAGGGATTTTTTGAGCGGTATCTTCTGATACATCGAGGAGAACAGAACCAGCGGATGTTTCAGGTATTCAATGAAAGGCAGGAGATAATATGCGAAGGGTGACAGAATCTTTGGGGATGCCGGGAGTGTGTGCCCAAGGGCTGGTGTGGCTATGGTAAAGCTCTTAGGGGCGGCGCTGGTCCTTTTTGTGGCTTTTACCACCGGATTTCAGCTGCGGCAGCGGCTGGCGGAGCATTTGCGGCAGCTTCTGGGAATGAAGGAAATGCTGGTTATGCTTTCCGGGGAGCTTACCTTTGCCAGAACCACCCTGGATGAGGCATTTTTACATATTGCGGGTCAGGGAAAGGAGCCCTTTGGGGCACTGCTTCAGGAAGTGGCCGGGCGGATGAATAAGGAGCGGGAAGCCACCCTCCATGATATCTGGCTAAGCGCCGTGGAGCGCCACAAGGAGGAGCTTTTCCTTGACCGGGAAGAATTTTCTATTCTCACCGGACTTTCGGAGAATTTCGGCTATCTGGATGTCCAGATGCAGCTTGCAAATATCGGATTGTATATCCAGCAGACGGAGCATGCAATTACCAGGGCTCAGGACGAGCTGGCAGTCAAACAGAGAATGTATCAGTATTTAAGCGTCATGTGTGGGCTGTTTCTTATTCTGATACTGATATAACCAGGAGGGCTTCATGAGCATTAATTTGATTTTTAAGATAGCAGCAGTGGGAATTTTGGTGACAGTCATCAGTCAGGTGCTAAAGCACAGCGGGCGGGAGGAACATGCCTTTCTCACAAGCCTGGCAGGGCTTTTGATTGTTCTTTTCTGGATTGTCCCTTACATCTATGAGCTGTTTGAGACCATCAAGAGCCTGTTTGCGTTGTAGGGAGGGGCTTATGGATATCATAAAAATTGCTATGATTGGCTTATCAGCCGTGCTTCTCGCCATTCAAATCAAGGGTGGAAGACCGGAGTACGAGATATTTGTCACCATGGGAGCCTGCCTGTGCATCTTCTTTTTTCTGGTGACAAAGCTTCAGGTGGTGATGGATGCCATCAACCAGATGCAGAGCTATATCCGGCTGGATGCAAAATATGTGGCGGTGCTTCTTAAGATGATTGGCATCACCTATGTGGCGGAATTTTCCTCCAATCTCTGTAAGGATGCGGGCTATCAGGCGGTGGCCGGACAGATTGAGATGTTTGGGAAGCTGTCCATTCTGGTGATTAGTATGCCGGTGCTTTTGGCTCTTCTGGAAACCATCAGCCAGTTCCTGAGCTGAGGTGGCACAATGAAAAGACGAGCAGGACAGAGTAAAAGAATTTTTATTTTTGCAATTTTCTTTTTTACAGTGATTTATGCAAATGTTCAAAAAGTATATGCGGCCGATTTGGAGACAGAGGCGGAAACAGAGACAAAAACCCAGGAGGAGACCATTCCCACCATGGACACCTCCCTCCTTGATGACGTGGATTTTACGGACCTTGATGATCTTCTTAAGGCCAATCCTGTCACGGAGGACTTTGACTTCAAAGGCTTGGTAAAGCAGTTGATTTCCGGGGAGGAGATAGACAAGCAGTGGCTTTTTGACAGTATCAAAGACACCTTTTTAAAGGAGGTAAGCCAAAGCAAGGGGTTTATGATACAGATTATCCTCCTGGTGGCCGCCTTTGCCCTTCTTTATAATTTTGCCAATGTTTTTGAAAATGCCGCCGTCACAGATATCAGCTTTTACATTGTATATATGATACTGTTAGCCCTTCTGATGAAGTCCTTTTTGCTTATCAGCGGAATCTTAAATGAGGCTCTGGGGGTAATGCTTAGCTCCATGCGGGCTCTTATGCCAGCTTTCTGCCTGACCATGGTGTTTTCCACCGGGACGGTCACCGCCATGGGATTTTATCAATTAACGCTGTTTCTTTTGTACCTTATTGAGATGGTGCTGCTGTACGGGGTGGTCCCGGCCGTCCATATTTACATTATGCTGGAGCTTTTAAACCACCTGACCCGGGAGGAGATGATTTCCAGAATGACTGAACTTATAAAAATGGGGGTGGAATGGGTGCTGAAATGCCTGTTTTCTCTGGTGGTGGGAATCAATGTGGTACAAGGGCTTTTAAGCCCGGTGATTGACGGTTTTAAGACCACCATGTTTGCCCGGACGGCAGGCATGATTCCTGGCTTCGGCTCCTCCATCAACGCGGTGGCAGAGGTAATGGTGGGCAGCGGAATTATTATAAAAAACGGTGTGGGTGTGGCTGGCATCCTGCTGGTTCTGGTGCTCTGTGCCGGGCCTCTGATTAAAGTGGGAGTTATGACTCTTATGTACAAGCTGTCTGCCGCTGTGATTCAGCCCATTGCGGACAAGCGGCTGGCCGGGTGCATCAGTGGAATGGGAGAAGGAGCCAGGCTGTTGGGGAAGGTGCTTTTGACGGCCAGTGTGATGCTGATGATAACCATTGCACTGGTGACGGCGGCAACTACCTGGAATCGGTAACCGGTCATGGAGGAAAGTGGGATGAGAAGGAGGTTACGAGAGGCATCATATGGAAGCAATTTATAACTGGGTGAAAAATATTGTGATTTTTTACATTCTAATGACTGCGGTTTTGCACCTTCTGCCCAAAAGCAGCTATCAGAAATACGTGCGGTTTTTTGGGGGCCTGCTTCTGGTGGTGCTGCTTTTAACACCCCTTATGGAATTGATTTTCAAGGAGGATTACCTGCTGAACCAGATTTCCTACGAGTCCTTCTGGCAGGAAGTGGACACTGTGAGGCTTGACGTTGAGGGGATGGAAGCAAAGCAGCAGCAGGCTTACATTGAGGAGTATGAGAAGGCCATTGCAGGCGATGTCGCCCTGATGGCCCGAAAGGAGGAGCTTACCGTGCAGGGAGTGAGGGTGGAGCTTTCGGAGGACTTAAGCCTTGTGCAGATTGGACTGGACGTTAGTCTGACCGGGGAGGAGGGAATTTTTATTAAAAAAGTAACGTTTCAGGATGGCAGCAGCCAGTATCCCCAAGTGGCCGCCCTTAAGGAAAAAATCATGGATTTTTATAGGCTGGAGGAAAACCAGATTCAGATAGCCGTGGGGGAGGGATAGCATGGGACAGAGCAGACGTAAGGAAACGCTGATTATTTGCTGAAAGCTTCTTGGCAGGAAACACCCGGAAAGGAGTTAAGAAATGAAATTTAAATTGCCCTTTGGCCTTGACCGTCTGAAAAAAATAAACCGGACATACCTTATTATTGCAGCACTGGCAGGGGTTTTGCTTCTGGTAATCACCATTCCCACGGAGAGCCCCGGTAAGTCACAAAAGACGGTGGAGCCGGC
The DNA here is from genome assembly GCA_948665105.1 of uncultured Lachnospiraceae bacterium. Classification (GTDB taxonomy): domain Bacteria; phylum Bacillota; class Clostridia; order Lachnospirales; family Lachnospiraceae; genus 14-2. The sequence continues at coordinate 871 of CAPNGW010000247.1, read as the reverse complement.
AAGGGAGCCGGCACAAAAGGAAGCCTCTCCCACAGAACGAAGCGCCTATCAGAAAAGCATGGAGCAGCAGCTTAGGGAAGCCTTAAGCAAGATGGAGGGGGTAGGCAGGGTGGAGGTAATGATTACTTTAAGGGACACGGGAGAGTCCGTGGTGGAAAAGGATGTAACCGCCACAGACGAGCGTACCGCAGAGGAGGACGCCCAGGGAACAAAGAGACAAAACAGTGTCATAAATTCTCAGGAAGAAACTATATATATACAAAGTGATGGAAGCGGCAGTACCCCCTTTGTGGCGAGGGAGGTAAATCCCCAGGTGGAAGGGGTGTTGGTGGTAGCCCAGGGGGCGGAAAATATGGCAGTGGTAAAAAATATTTCGGACGCTGTTATGGCATTATTTCCGGTGGAGCCACATAAAATAAAAGTAGTAAAAATGAGTGAGTAGACGGGAGGTATCGCCTTGAAAAAAATTTTCAGGAAAAATCAGATTATTATCACAGCCCTGGCGTTGATGATTGCGGTAGCAGGTTATTTACAGTACAGCAAAAATATGGATGATGAATCCACCGCCAAGGAAGCAAGTACGGATTTGTCTGATGATACATATGAAATATCGGATGAAGACATGTTCAATGCCGACGATATTTTTACGGACACGGAGGATAACGGTGAAACAGCAGCAACAGAAGGAGTCGTTTCTGAGGGAACGGAGGGAGCAGCCGGAACGGAAGGCCTGGCAGAGACCGGAACGGATGGTACTGAGGGTACTCCCCAGGAAGATGCCCAGGGAGATACGGATGCCATCGACAATCCCGGAGAGGCTGTGCTGACCAGCTCTACCGTGGGAAATCTCGACTTTGCGGCGGAAGTAAAA
>CAPNGW010000246.1 GCA_948665105.1 uncultured Lachnospiraceae bacterium | reverse complement strand
GAAAAACCAGTCGGTGTTAACCCTGTCCGGGGGCGAGCTGCAACGGACATTTTTGGCGCAGGTCTTCGCACAGGAGCCACAGCTTCTACTGTTGGATGAGCCCACCAATCATCTGGATTTAATCTATCAGAAGCAGGTATTTGCACTTATCACCGACTGGCTGAAAACATCAGGCAGGGCGGTGGTATCCGTGGTTCACGACCTGTCTCTGGCCAAGGCCTTCGGCACCCATGCACTTTTGCTCAATCAAGGGGAATGTGTGGCTCAAGGCACCGTCAGGGATGTGTTAAATGCTGCCCACCTCAATGATGTTTACCAAATGGATGTGTCCGGATGGATGCGAAAGATGCTGTCCCAGTGGGAAGGAGAGTAGTTATGATGATTTTACTGACCGGAGGCTCTGCCTGTGGAAAAAGTTCTTATGGGGAACAGCTGTGTGTAACCCAGCCCGGCCCCCGCTATTATATTGCAGCCATGAAGCCTTATGGCATCGACGGCCAGGAGAAGGTGGCCCGACATCGGAAGCTTCGTCAGGGAAAGGGATTTGAGACCATTGAACGCTACACGGATTTGGATTCCCTGGTTCTTCCTGAACGTGGCTGTGTGCTGTTGGAATGTATCTGTAACCTCACCGCCAATGAGATGTTTGATGAGCAGGGAAGCATCAGCGATCCTCGTGAGCGTATTCTCGACGGAGTGAGGGCTTTGCAGAAGCAATGTGAATATCTGGTGGTGATTACCAATGAAGCAGGCACGGAAGACAGCTCCGGCTACGATGCGGGAACCCAGGAATATATGAGGGTATTGGGAGAAATCAACATTTCGCTGGCCAAAGAGGCCGATACCGTATTGGAGCTGGTCTGCGGCATTCCCCTTGTGTTAAAGGGCGAATTGCCCAAGCTGTAAGAAAATTTCACAGGAGAAGGAGGAAGCAATATGATTTTAATTATCGGCGGAGAGGGCTCCGGGAAACGGACATATGCCCGGGGACTTGATTATTCAGATGAGCAGATGGCGGATGGTGTGATAGACGAGCGGCCTGTCATTTATCATCTGGAAAATCTCGTTTCCAAAGATTGGGAACATGCAGAGGATTTGCTGGAAGCCCTTTTGAAAAAAGAAGTGGTCATCTGCAATGAAGTAGGCAGTGGCGTTATTCCTGCAGAGCGCAATCTGCGTAAATCCAGAGAGGCCACCGGGCGTCTTTGCATCCTGCTGGCACAAAGGGCGACTTCCGTTGTGCGTTTGGTGTGTGGGATTCCAATGGTGATTAAATAGCGCGATGCGTTATTTCAATAAGGATGCCCCGCCACAAAACCTTCTGGCGGGGTCCTTACCAAGATTTTCTGTTATTTGCTTTTACATTTCATCCCATAGCTTATTATAATCCCTATACAGAGTATGCCCAACACAAGATAGAGTACAATGGAATAAAAATTCTGTGTGCTGTTGCCGGATATACCTGACGTGTTGTCTGGGATGTTTATCATTTCTGTGTATGATTTTTCTGCCGCGTCGGAAAAATCCTGCAGGGAATATACTTTATTTTTTTCCAGCAATGATTCATTTACGCCTCTCGTTTTAACTTGTGGTTCGGAATAGGATATATCCCTTTCCATGGACAGAGCACCCACAACTGTATTGTTTTCCAAAAGGACCGCCATCATGGAATAGATTCCTTTTTCTCCTCCAATCAATACACAAGGATTTGTGCTGGCATGATTTACAGCCAATGTATTGATAAGAGTCTCAACAGGGGTCTCTCCATTTTCATATAAGGTAGAGCTTACAACTTGCCATGTGCCCGCTTGAGAGGCTATCCTGTTGCGTTCTTCATCAGTGAGATTTGAGTGGTCTACCTCATCCAATTCCAGGGCCCGGCTTATCTGAACAACAACTGTTTTCTCACCAGAGCATACTGGTATATTCCATACCATATCGCTTCCGGACAACAAATTTTCCAATTCCTCCGCTGTTTTGGGAAGAGTAGATAAAATATTTGCATTTACATAAACACAATACGCATTTGAAAATTGAATGTCCCCTGCTTCCCAATGAAATCCTTCCTCATCAAAGCAATTGGCCATTTCAAGTATATCTTCTGCCAGAACTTCTATCTCTGCTTTCTCCGGATAATTACGAAGAAGAGAGGCGGGAAGCAATGGTGCATCTGTTTCTGCACCATATGCAGTAAGTGGATTGACAAAAACGTATAACATAACAAATGAGGTGGCAATTACATAAAGAATCTTTTTCATATGCGTTTCCTCCTTGTTAATAGTAAATAGTATGGCTAATTTTTCCTGTTCCGGTTAAAAAGGTTCCTCCTGTAGAAAGCTGCTGATAAGTATAATACGTTGTCTTCGTATTTTCCCAAGGATCAATACAAAGTATTTTAGAACCATCATACCCTGAAAATACAATGGCATGACCACTATCTTTATCTTTTGCCCACTCTAATCTTCCAATCATTGGTTTTCCATTATTAATATTGGATTGAATGGTACTATTTGAAAGAAGATAAGCGACGAACTTTGCATCCTTTGTGTAACCTGATACATATTCTACGCCTGAAACCATATTGTTGACCGAGCCTCCTAAATTGGGACATGCATTTCCCCATATCAGCTCTACAACCCCCCATTGATCTCTGGATGTGGATACACCATATTTTCCTACCATTTCAGATGCGGCCGCCCAACACCAGTTTGATTTTGCTTGTGTTACCCTTGTTACGCCTAAAGTTTTTGAAGCTGCGAAAGTTGTTATTGGTAAAGTCAAAAAAATAGTAATAATAGCACAAAGCAAATAACTTATTTTTCTTTTAAGGTGTTTTGACATATGTACCTCCTCTTTTCATTTATACACAATACTTTATATACTTTCAAATCTTATTGTAGTACATTGGATTCACCACCTATTATTGCTTAATTTGAATAGATTGTTTTAGAAATTATAAGTTATACATTAATAATATATATTTAATACACTTATTATATTTTATTTACAAATATGATATCAATAATACTTGAATTTGTCAATAAATATATGTATATTCTATAAATTTTCAGATGGATTTTTTCTTAGAACTAACACTATTGGTGAATGTTATTTTGATAATACGGATGGAACTACACCGTGACACAATAACTGTAAATTTTGTAGTTATTTTCCTAAAGCTATTGACGAATCCCAGGAAACATGCTATCATACAACAGTATGCCGCACAGTGAGGTCTATAAGTCTGCCCAGGCAGCACCGCAACTGGCGAGTAATGATAATAGGAGGTGTGCCATATGTACGCAATTATAGCAACAGGTGGTAAACAGTACAAAGTATCCGAAGGCGATATCATTACCATTGAAAAACTCGGTGTGGAAACCGGAGAGAAGGTTACTTTTGACGATGTGTTAGCAGTAAACGACGGTTCTTTAAAGGTTGGAACCGACGCTTCTAACGCTACCGTGGAAGCTTCTGTGGTAAAGAACGGCAGAGGCAAGAAGGTCATCGTTTACAAGTACAAGAGAAAAACCGGTTACCACAAAAAGAACGGCCACAGACAGGCGTTCACCCAGGTTAAGATTGACAAGATCAACGGTTAATCAATAAGGATTTTTATGATTCATGTAACGGTTTATCAAAATCAAGAAGGTAAGTATACGGCTTTTTGCTGTATCGGACATGCCGAATACGCCGAAGCCGGCCAGGACATTGTCTGCGCCGCAGTTTCCGCATTGGTGATAAACACCATCAATTCCATCGAGCAGCTTACAGGCGATACATTTTTACTGGACACTGACCAGGAGAGCGGACACATTGATTTTTCTCTGGAGGAGAATCACAGGCAGGAATCCGTGTTACTGATTCATTCTTTGGTTTTGGGCTTACAGGGAATACAAAATTTTTATGGAAATGAGTATCTATCATTGAACTTCAAGGAGGTGTAAGAACATGTTAAATATGAACCTTCAATTTTTCGCACATAAAAAGGGAGTTGGTTCTACCAAGAACGGAAGAGATTCCGAATCCAAGAGATTGGGTGCGAAGAGAGCTGACGGACAGTTTGTAAAGGCTGGAAATATTTTATTCAGACAGCGCGGTACCAAGATTCATCCGGGTGTGAACGTTGGAAGAGGCGGAGACGATACCTTATTCGCACTGGTTGACGGCGTACTGAGATTTGAGAGAAAAGGAAGAGACAAGAAACAGGCTTCCGTATATCCAGTAGCAAGCAACGAATAAAAGGACTTGATAGACTCGACTGTTCACAGCCGGGTCTATTCTATTCCACAGGAAAGTGTTTCCCATGGAGCAGAAAGCCTCCGGCGGGCATCCTATTCTTAAGAAAGGTAAGTATTATGTTTGCAGACA
>CAPNGW010000245.1 GCA_948665105.1 uncultured Lachnospiraceae bacterium | reverse complement strand
GGAATGGTAAAGCTGCAAAATTTAAAAATACACTTGATTTTTGGGGAAGATTCTGCTATTCTGTCTTTACAGATTCGGTCATCCGCGAAGTCTATCTTCGCATCGAATATTTCATCACTGGCGCCTGGTCCCCGGGCGTTTCTGATTCAGTAACAAAATTCCCATTATGCATAAAATTATTGTCCTGAATATGAGAAAGCTCCGAAAGCACCTTTGCGAATGGTGCGGAGTGAACTGTAACTTAATGCTTCTGGCAAGAAGAAACGGTAAATCCCATTGCAGAGAAACGTGAGACATATTATAATAAGTATAAAAGGGATTGGAGGATTAGTTGATGAATATTCGTCCGAAGGGAAAGCAGAAAGAGGTCATGGCCCTTCCAGCAAAGGGGCACATCGTTGTTTTGGGAACTGCCGGCAGCGGCAAAACCACCATTGCTTTGCTGCGCGCGCAACATCTTGCCAGTATTCCTGATGGCGGAAGAGTACTGCTTGTGACATTTAACGGGGCCTTGGTTGAATATATGCGGGCTATAAGCTATTCCCAGACCAGAAGGCTTGTGGTGGAGAATTATCACAAATTTGCCCGGGGCTATTTAAGCGGGCGGGGTAAAATGTCAGGCTGGAATTTAATCGCAGGTCCTGATAAAAAAGCATCTTACATAGAGCAGGCGGTGGAAGCTCTGAGAATGGAATATCCCAAGGAATCCACCCTCAAGCGTTCCAGGGAATTTTTTATGGAAGAGATTACCTTCATGCAGAGATTTGGACTTGTCCACTTGGAAGATTACAGGAATGCTGAGCGTATCGGCCGTGGTTCTTCCAATATTAAGCGTGATAACAGAAAATGGATTTTTGCAGTGTACGAGAAATATCTGGAATTACGGGAAGCTGCCGGTCATAAATACGACTGGGATGATTTGGCCTATTATGCCTTCCAGGAGCTTAAGAAGGATGACGGTGAGCGCAGATACACCCATATTATTGTGGATGAGGGCCAGGACTTCTCGCCCATGATGATTAAATCCCTGGTGGAGGCTGTGGCCGACGGCGGCTCCTTTACATTCTTTGGTGATGTGGCACAGCAAATTTACGGCAGCCGTCTGTCCTGGCGTGATTCCGGTATAGATGTGACCAAAATATGGGCATTTGATGTGAATTACCGCAATCCGGCCACAATCACAGCATTCGCCAAGGCCATTACCCAAAGTAAATATTGGCGGCAGGATGAGGACATGGTGGAAGCAGCCCCTCAGATTGCAGAAGGGCCGAAGCCTATTTTGGTGGAGTTCTCAAGCAGGCAGCGTGAAATTGCCTGGATTCTTGAACGTGCCATGGCTACAGGCAGAATGGCCTCCACTGTGATTATCCTAAGAAGCAGAGCTGACATAGATACTGTGTCACGTATGTTAAGGCGGAAAGGCTGCAAGTCAATCGAGATAGACAGGGATACCCCAGGCTTCCCTGATTCCAAGGAGATTTATCTGGCAACCTTCCATGCCGCAAAGGGGCTGGAGTTTGACCATGTGTTTATTCCGTATCTTACGGAGGATAAGTTTCCTGATCCCGATGTGATTTCCGGCGCAGTGTCCCGAGAGGATGCGTATGCAGACGAGATAAAGCTTCTCTACGTTGCCGCAACCCGCTCCAGATATGGCCTGTATATGACCTACAGTGGGACTTTGTCACCATTATTTCCAATGGATTCCGATACCTACGATTTCTATGATGAGGAGGAGCTTTGATGAGCGCATATGATGTACTTTTATCACGGGGAGTCACCCGGCTATGCCACTTTACGAAGCTTCAGAAGCTGACCCATATCATCACTTCTGAGGAAGGCATACTGGCCAGCAGTTCCATACGGCAGGATACAAAGGACGTCAATGACACCGAACGCTATGACGGCGAATTGGACTTTGTGTGCTGCTCCGTGCAATACCCCAATTCCTGGTTCCTGAACAAGGCCATCCAGCGTAATTCGGATAAAATTTTTAAAGACTGGGTTGTCCTTTATATTGATTTGAGCATACTGAATTATAAAAAGATAAAATTCTGTCCTTGCAATGCCAGCAGAGACGGTGGTTCCCATATAAGTGAAAATACGGACGATATCGACACTGTTTTTGCTTCCAGGGTTTCGACCTTTCGGTATCCAAGAACATCAAGGATGCTTCCCTTTTGTCCCACAGACGGACAAGCGGAGATATTGATTGAAAGCAATATCCCACCAAAATATATCAGCGGTATTGCTGTTGGAAATGAAGACATTGCAAAACGCGTCTATGCAATGTTAAAAGTATGCGGCATGGAGCATACAGCTGTATACATTGCCCCGGATGTATTGACTACAAAGTGGAGCGAAATGATCAGAGACGGTTATTTGCCGGAGGAACTCCGGTGTGACTGGCCAAAGGGGGATTAGACTATGGTGATACCGGTTCAGATAGAAAAATGTAAGGGAGCAATGGTGGCCAGCGCCATTGGTGATGCGCTGGGATGGCCCAATGAGCCCCGTTCCAAAAACAGGGCAAAAAAGCCAAAGGTCACCGACGAATTTGTTGCGTGGATTAGAAGCTCCAACAACCCACGGTGGCATGATGAGAGGATTCTGCCTGGCGAGTACAGTGATGATACCCAGATGATCCTGTCTGTTGCCAGAAGTATCATTACAGGTGACCGGGAAGTTTTTTTTGCAGAGAAGGAGCTTCCTTTCTGGCTGAATTATGAGCGGGGCGGTGGTGGAGCTTTGCTGAAGGCCGCCAAATCCTATAAGAAGGGACTATCGCCGTGGCAATCCGAATATGCTCGGGACTATTTTAACGCAGGTGGCAATGGCGCTGCTATGCGGATTTTGCCGCATGTCATAGCTTCTGCAAAAACACCCGACACTGCCAGGCTTATGATGGATGTTATAAAAAATACACGTATCACACACGGTCATCCACGGGCATTTTTAGGTGCAACATGCTATGCCTATGCATTGGATTATCTTCTGAGGAAAGACACTGTTTTAGAATATGGGGAGCTTATTACTGCCGTAATGAAAGGGCAGGAGGCTTGGGGAATGCTCCCCGGCTCTGATATCCTGGGGGAATGGATTGACATTGCACAAAAACACTGTGAATTTGATTTTTGGGTGGAGTGGGAAAGCACCCGCACCCGTATGGTAAGGCAGCTTGAATTCATAGAAGAATCGCTGAAGAAGGGCTTGATCCTTGACGATACAAAAGTACTAACTGACTTGGAATGCTTCGGTAAGGCAAATGGCGCCGGAGATGTTGCCGCCCTGGCCGCCATTTATCTGGCTTCAAGATACGCCAACAATCCGTCTCTTGGGATTAAGATTCCGGCATTTTCATTTGGTGCGGATACTGATACCATTGCATCTATCACAGGTGGACTATTGGGAATGCTCAGTGGCACCAGTTGGATTCCGGAAGAATGGAAGATGGTTCAGGATTACGATTGCCTTCTGCAAATGACAGAATTACTTTTGGCGGATAATAAAAAAGAGGCCACTAAAAAAGAAGTAGCAGGAGCAAAGGCACAAAATAATCGGTGGAATATAACACCCATCGGTAAGATGAGGCTTGTGGATGAAAAGAATGTCCCAAACGGCAAAAACGGCGTGGTGCTCATAAAAAAGTGGCAGACTACACTTGGACAAACTTTATACACAAAGACATTCCAGCCTAAGGACACGGGAAATCAGCCTCTTCCATATGTGGAACTGCCGCAGGCAGGGAGACAGCTGCAACCTGAGAAACAGCTACAGCCGAATGCTTCTTTGAAGGAGCAGAGGAAGTTTGTTCTGAATCCGGAAGGCATAGCAGATTTGCTTGACAATCCCAAATTCAAGACAAATATTACCGTGGGAAAGGTTTTGAAAATAATTGGGAGTCTGATGGAAGGGAAGGAAACGAGTGTGGATATTGCCAGACAGTTTCATGTGGAACCATCGGTGGTAGAGCAAATAGAAAAATATATACAGAATGAATATTATTGATATCGGTGACTGTATAATTTATATAACGTCCGGCCACACCATCAACCGGGCGTTTTGCGTATAGTATAACATTTACAAAGGAGGCTTCAATTTATGGACATCATTAATTTCCAGGATGCCAACTGTCAACATTGCTACAAATGTCTGCGGTTCTGCGAGGTAAAGGCCATCCGCATGGACCATGGACAGGCCAGAATCATGGGGGATCACTGTGTCCTCTGCGGCAAATGTCTGGAGGTCTGCCCTCAGAACGCCAAAACCTTCGCCAGTGACATGGACAAGGTCAAAGGGATGCTGGCCCGGGGAGAGAAGGTGATTGTATCCCTGGCCCCTGCCTACCGGGGAATTTTGACGGAGGCAAGA
>CAPNGW010000244.1 GCA_948665105.1 uncultured Lachnospiraceae bacterium | reverse complement strand
CGCATCCGGCCAGGGCGGCAGCAAAGGCCTTCCGGTATGCTGTTTCGGACATGTGCCGGGTGGTGGTTCCTGTAAGGAAGAAGGTGCTGTCTGCCTGGTAATAACGCTCTATCAAGTCCCTTATTCCGGTATGTATTGGTACGATACGGTTTTTCCCTGCTGCTGACTTGATGCCTCCGGTCATTGTCCAGGTTGTAAGGTCTATGCTGGCCGTTTCCATGGTCAGAAGCTCCGTAATTCTCCATCCGGTGTATATCAGTATGAGAACGGTATCCGCATAGGGAATATCATCCACATGGGCCCAGAGGGTGGAAATTTCCTTACGGGTGAACGGAACACCGGGCTTATCGTCCTCCTCCTTGGTGATACTCACAAACTGGGAGTAGTCTTTGGTGATGATGTTATACTCCAGAGCATACCGACACACACTGTGAAAGAGATTCTCTATGTGTTCTAAGTAGGCGTGTGACAGGCTGTGATCGTCAAGAATCCGCTGGAAGTCATCTGTGCGGAGCTGGGCAAGGGGGCGGTGGTGTAGGTCCGGGCACTTCTTAAAGGCTCCGGTGCTGCAGTATTTCGCACTGTCTGAATACTTCCGGGAGGACTTGTTATACTTCCAGTCGTACCACATCTTGTAGACGTCCTCGAAGGTTGCGTTTTTCTTGTTCACGTCAAAGGGGGAGCGGTTGTAGTCTGCCAGGGCTGCATCAGCTTCCAGGCGGTCAGCAAACCGGCCCAGAACGTCATAGACGGGATATCCCCATTCATTGATATGGGTGTTTACCCGGACTTCAAAGGGTTTACGGCGGTTCCCGGACATTTTTACTATGGTGCCCGTGCCGTTGGCTCTCCTCATGGGCTTCCCTCTGGGCATAAAAAATCAGTCCTTTCGTTAAAAAATGGGTGCACTTTCCAAAGGACTGTGATATAATAGCGTTGTGCTAAGCTATTATGACAGTCCATTTAGTGGATTCAGAAAGATGCAGAAACCTGCTCCGGTTGCCGCCGGGGCGGTTTCATTTTTGGGGTTGCAATTTTGGATTGTATGGCATATAATAGACTTAACAAGAGAGCCGAAAGCTGGAGGACACCCAGCCGCCGGAAGAAATTTACTACTTTAAGTAGCGCCTTATCTTACCAGGACGAGGGCGCTACTTTTTGCGCTTAGTATTAACAACAAGAGTTATTACGGCACAAAGCATAATTACAAAAGTGAATAGATCGCTATATGTAACCATTGGCACCAGCCCCCTTTCAAAAACTCGGCGGCTGACATATCACCCCATCGGCTCCCTTGGTAAGCCTATTATATTGTCATGGTGCGATTTCACTCATTTTTGAGCGTTTCTTGAGCTGGCCGGAAGGTGTAGAGATTTAGACACCTTTAATTTTGAGCGGCTTTACTCGCCTGGGGGTTTTTCGCGCTCTGTGTAGCGTTTTATCTCAGTGAGTTCCTGGACACGTTTCCGGGCTTCGGTCTGACCAGAGCTATTCAAACTCCTATAGTTTCCTAGCAGCTCATTTTCTTCTTTCTGTGCTTTTGCCACAAGTTGCGTGTGGAATTCATCTAAAGGAGTCGCGACAGAAAGAAAATCATTTCTTAATTCTTCAACTGAAAAGTTGGAATAATCCCCATCAGTCAGATGGAAAATATTTGTTCCCAGTGCATTTGCTATTTTTCTAACAGTTTCTATTTTGGGGGAATGCTTCCCGCTTTCATATTGAGCAATCATTTGCTGGGTACTTCCAAGCATTTCACCGAGTTGCTTTTGTGTCAGCCCATTCTCCAATCTTATTTGCTTTATTCTCTCTCCAAGTTCCACATAATCACCACCTTAGAAGTGATTGTATCATAATAGAATCTCAGAAACAAGAAAAATCATGTGTTTTAATATTGATACAACAAAAACAATGTGATACCATCACAATAACACAATAAAAACCATGTGTCAATAACAAAACAGGAGGTGAACAAAATGAAATTAAGCAGAAATAAAATCAACATTGCACTGGCCAGAAAACAAATGACCGTTCAGCAGCTGGCCGAAGCTTACGGCGTGAGCCGAAACAGAATAAACATTCTGTTGAACCAGCGGGAAGTCTCTACCGTGTCAGCTGGGAGAATAGCCCGGGCTCTTGGCGTCGATGTAACGGAAATTCTGGAAGATTAGGAATCCCCGTAAATTGCAGTATGATGCGGGGAAGACAGAAAATAAGACTTCCCCTCCTTATGAATTTTTGCGGGGAACACTTAAATTCAGACTTCCCCGTGAGCAGCAATCTGTTGCGGGGAAGTCTGAAAAACAGGAATCCCCGTGTTGCGGGGAAGCCTATACCCTAAAGGGTAAATATTTCCCCCGCAAAAGCGCGTGGTCACGGGGGTAGGAATGGACGGGCTTAAAGCACAGCCCGCCCGTTCCCTTCCCCCTCCCCGATGACAAGGGGCCAGAAAATAGGAACAGATAATTTGACACGTTAAAGGAGTGAAGTAAAATGGCATTGGAATTTTTTATGGCGATGATTCCGCCCACTTGCACGCACCAGGAAAAGCAGGTGTCATAAAGAGCCACCCAATGAAAAACAGAAAGGAGCGTGAAATCATGACTAAAAGAGAGCAGGCAGAAATTATTTTAAGAGAGCTTGACAAGGAGTACGGCGTCCCTTCTTACTTGGAGGATGACGCTATTCGCGGAATCATGGCCGGGCTTACCCAGATTGAGAAGCGGAAAGGAGAATGAAGAATGAGGTTGAACGTCGATAATTACCGTTGTATTTTGGGCAAATCGGGCTTAAATGATGACGAGGTATGTAAACGTACAGGACTATCCCCAAAAACGCTTTTATGGATTCTGGAGAACCGTTTTATTGAGTTTTCCACCTTGGAGCATATCGCTGACGCAATAGGCTGCACGCCTGGGGAGATTATGGCCCCGAATATTACCGGATATTCAGAGAATTGTATTGAGTGGATAAAGGACCAGGAGCAAGCCACGCTTTCACTGTCACAGCGGCGGACCATATCCAGAGTGAAGAAGCTTGCCGAGAAGTACCCGGAGGAATGTCAAATTGTGGCAGAAAACAAAGACGGGAGCGTTTACGCACATATCCCGGTTAGCTGGGTGAAAATCTCACCACCGAAGAAAGTAACGGAGGAGCAAATAGAAAAAGCACGTGAGAGAATGAAAGCATTTAATTTGAACCACGTAACTACTAGGGATAATTTGGACTAAATCCGGATGAAAATCCATTTTAGGCATAAGACATAACCTAAGCAATTTTAAATGGATTTTTCCGAATTACACAACGGAAAGGAGCGCAAAACCATGAGATACCGTATCGAATATGCAGACGGGCGATGCTGTAACTTTGCCAATGGAAGGAATGACTTGCTGAAATGGCTGAAGCTTCTAAAGGACGAGACTATAACGGATATCAGGAAACTTTACAAGAGCGGTGCTTCTGATTCTGTGATGGAGAAGTACGGAAAGTACATAGGGAAAGGAGCGTAAAGCGTATGGTATGCGCAAAGTACAATGAGATGATAACCATCATGTGTAACAGCCGCATGACCCCAAGAGAGATAGCCAAGAAGGCCGGAGTGTCCACCTGTGCCGTGTACCGGGTCCGCAAGGGCTATATGGTCAAGATGGAAATCATGGGCCGGATATGCGCCGCCCTGGGTGTTAAGTGCGAGGATGTGCTTGATTATGAACGCATGGAGCGTTACAGGAAGGAGCAGGCGGAAAAGTATACTAAATGATTTAATGGAGGATTTGATTAAATGGCAGTAAGAAAGTACTGGCTACAGTTACCACAAACATATTTTTCTAGGCTATCGCAAAGGAAAATGAGAAAGCAGCCGAACGGCGAAATCATGCAGATTGTTCTGTTGAAAAATGTTGTTATGAGGAATATTCGTGCTGGATGTTACCAATCGGGACAGAAGGGAGTGAAAAGCAGGCATGAATCATGTAAAATTGCGCCGGCGCAAAAATCTGCCCTCACCAGAGTGGACGCTCTGATGAGGGCAAGCAACCAATAAATAAACCTCATAAGTCCGGTTACACCGTGATTATACCACAGGGGCCGGCAGAAAGGAAGGACTTTGTGAATCAAGATATAAAAATTAATGGATATCAACCAACGACAGGAGTTCCGGAAACAGAGCTGTGAGAGATTTTTGATTTCTACATACGCAAATATGGAGCAGTAAACACCCATTTCATTTGCTCCTGTGTTTATAATCTGGGGAGAATACACGGCAAACGTGAAGAGCGGATCAGAAGGAAACGGGGAGGGCAGAGACAGGGCGAGGAATGCTCACCAGCGGCAGAAGGGAAGAGCAGAATTGACTGCGGAAGTCCGGAAAGGGCAAAGGAGTT
>CAPNGW010000243.1 GCA_948665105.1 uncultured Lachnospiraceae bacterium | reverse complement strand
GGGATTGGAGCAGGTGCAGGCAACCCGCCGGCCCTGGTGGATGAGACGGCGGATATCCGCAAGGCAGCCATGGATATTGTCAACGGCTGTACCTTCGACAACAACCTTCCCTGTATCGCGGAGAAGGAAGTGGTGGTGGTGGACTCCGTGGCAGACGAGCTCATACACTGGATGCTTGAGGAGTGCGGCTGTTACCTGGCTTCCAAGGAAGAGCAGGAGAAGCTTAAGGGCACCGTGTTTACCAAAGGGACAGCATTGAACCGGCAATGTGTGGGCCGCGACGCCAAGACCTTGCTTGGCATGATAGGCGTGACGGTCAGCGACGATATCCGCTGCATTATCTTTGAAGGCGAGAAGGAGCATCCTTTAATTGCGGAAGAGCTGATGATGCCGATTTTAGGAATCGTCCGTGCCAGGGATATCGACGATGCCATTGAGAAGGCCGTATGGCTGGAGCATGGCAACCGTCATTCCGCACACATGCATTCCAAAAATATCGACAACCTTACCAGATACGGCAAGGCCATTGATACCGCAATCTTTGTAAAGAATGGACCGTCCTATGCGGCACTGGGCTTCGGCGGAGAAGGCTATTGCACCTTCACCATTGCCAGCCGTACCGGCGAGGGACTGACCTCAGCTTCCACCTTTACCAAGAGACGCCGCTGTGTAATGTCAGACAGCTTATGCATCAGATAGGAGGAAGAAAGAAATGGCAATGAATGAAAGAGACATCGAAGCCATCGTAAAACAGGTGTTAGATGGCATGAGAGACCCAAGCGCCTTGAGCGGAAGCACTGCCAAAGCTTCCGGTGCCCCAGGTCCGATCCCTAAGACCAGCAGGGCAGCAATGCTGACGGCTCTTGAGAATTATGAAATCAAGGAGTTCCCCATTCCCGAACTGGGGGATGACGACATCCTTGTGAAGGTGGAGGGCTGTGGCGTCTGCGGCACCGACGCACATGAGTTTAAGCGCGACCCCTTCGGACTGATTCCTATCGTGCTGGGTCATGAAGGAACCGGTGAAATTGTAAAAATGGGTAAGAACGTTAAGAAGGACAGCGCAGGAAAGCCCCTGAATCTGGGAGACAAGGTGGTTACCTGCATGATTTTCAAGGATAATCCCGATATCACCATGTTCGACTTAAACAAACAGAACGTGGGCGGGGCGGACGTTTACGGACTTTTACCGGATGATGATATCCATCTGAACGGATGGTTCGCCGATTACCTGGTAATTCGCGGCGGCTCCACCGTATTTAACGTAAGCGACTTAGACCTTAAGTCCAGAATCCTCATTGAGCCCTGCGCGGTGTTGATTCACGCCGTGGAGCGTGCCAAGACCACCGGCATCCTTCGGTTCAACAGCAGAGTGGTGGTTCAGGGCTGTGGTCCCATTGGTCTTATCTGTATTGCAATTTTAAAGACCATGGGTATTCAGAATATCGTGGCGGTGGACGGAGAGCAGAAGCGTCTTGATTTTGCAAAAGAGCTGGGCGCCAGCGCATCCGTGAATTTCAAGGATCACAAGGGCATCGAAGCCCTCACCGAGGGTGTGAAGGCAGCCTTTGGCGGATACCTTGCAGACTTTGCATTCCAGTGTACCGGTTCTCCGGTGGCTCACGCAAATATCTATAAGTTCATTCGCAACGGCGGAGGGCTGTGTGAGCTGGGATTCTTCATCAACGGTGGAGACGCCACCATCAACCCGCACTTTGACATCTGCTCCAAGGAAATCACAACGGTGGGCTCCTGGGTATACACCTTAAGAGACTATGCCACCACCTTTGATTTCTTAAAGAGCGCCAAGGCCATCGGCCTGCCCATTGACAAATTAATCACCCACACCTATCCTTTGGATAAGATTAACGAGGCACACCGCACGAATCTTGCCATGGAAGGCTTAAAGATTGCAATTATCAACGAATAAACCGGAGGATAAAAAATGGCTCAACAGGCAGTGGGAATTATAGAAGTATTTGGTCTGGTATGCGCCTTTGTGGCCGGGGATGCCGGATGTAAGGCAGCCAATGTCACCATGGAGCCCTTTGACCGTAATAAGCCTGCGAATGCAGATGCCCTTCCGGTACCGCTGATTATCTGCGTCAAATTCCGAGGAAGCGTAGAGGATGTAACGGCAGCCTTAGAGGCGGCCGAGGAGGCGGCGAAGAACTTAACCGGAGTGGTGAGCAAGCACGTCATTGCCGGACCGGTAGCAGATACCGAGATGATGTTTAAACTAAACGGACTTGATAAAAATTAAGCCGTTACAAACTTTAAAAACCAGTATACATACGGTGTAATCCAAAAGATTATACCTGTCAACAAAAAGGAGGATTCACATTATGGCACAGGAAGCATTGGGAATGGTAGAAACAAGAGGACTGACCGCAGCCATCGAGGCCGCTGATGCAATGGTTAAGGCAGCAGAGGTAACCTTAATCGGAACAGAGAAGATTGGTTCCGGTCTGGTAACTGTTATGGTCCGCGGCGACGTTGGAGCTGTGAAGGCAGCGGTAGAGAGCGGTTCCGCCAGCGCATCCAGACTGGGCGAGCTGGTAGCTACCCATGTAATCCCCAGACCCCACAGCGACGTGGAAAAGATTTTGCCGGTTATTAAATAATGAAGAGCTGCGCGCCGGATAAAAAAGGAGCGAGTACATGAAGTCATTAGGATTTATTGAGATTAGCGGCGTGGTGGCGGCAGTCAATGCGCTGGATACCATGGTGAAGACCGCGGATGTGGAATTTGTCACCTGGGAGAGAAAGCTGGGTGGACGTCTGGTCACCATCATCGTTGAGGGTGACGTATCCGCTGTCACCCAGGCGGTGGAGACCGCGGCAGCCCAGAGCATAAAGCAGCCCTGCATTCATGCGGTGATTGCAAGACCCCACGAAGAGACCATCAAGATGGTAAGCTTAAGTGCAAGCCGGATGAAGAAGCAGGAAGAGGCACAGAAGCCAAAAAGTGTCAGCGTCAATGAGGATGACCCCGCATTTTCCCAGGTCTAGTCAGGCAGGCAGAAGAAACAGGCGGTGAACGATATGCCAGAAAACAACAAACCAGTAACCCCGGAGGCAGAAGCCCCGGAAGTAAAACCGGCCAGGAAGGCTCCCGGGAAAGGGAAGGCCCCGGCAAAACAGCAAACGGCGCAAAAGACAGCGTCCACCAAGAATAAGGAGGTACCAAAAATGTCACAGGAAGCATTAGGAATGGTAGAAACAAGAGGATTGACCGCAGCCATTGAGGCGGCAGATGCAATGGTTAAGGCTGCAAATGTAGTTCTTATCGGAACAGAGAAGATTGGTTCCGGTCTGGTAACCGTTATGGTTCGCGGAGATGTGGGAGCAGTGAAGTCTGCCGTTGAGGCAGGTGCGGCCAACGCATCCAGACTGGGTGAGCTGGTAGCCACTCATGTAATTCCCAGACCTCATGGCGACGTTGAAAAGATTCTTCCTACTCTGAAATAGTTTTGCAGCAGTTCAGTCATGCCTGGCGTGTCTGAACGGAAATAACTGGAGAATAGGGAGGAGCATTCATGGTTGATGAGAGAAATATCCAACAGATAACCAGGATTGTCATGGAAATGCTCCAGGAGGAAGGCGGCAAAGAGGGATACATGGTGCCGGTGGGTGTGTCTGCAAGACACGTGCATCTGACACAGGCCCATGTGGAGACCCTCTTTGGAGCCGGATACCAGCTCACCAAGAAGAAGGAGCTCATGGGAGGGCAGTTTGCGTCCAACGAGCAGGTCACCATTGTGGGAACGAAGCTTCGGGCCATTGAAAATGTGCGAATCTTAGGTCCGGTGCGAAAATTCTCCCAGGTGGAGATATCCAGGACCGACGCCATGAAGCTGGGCGTTTCCGCGCCCCTTCGGGATTCCGGAGATATCGCTGGTTCTGCGCCCATTGCAGTTGTGGGCCCCAAAGGAGCGATTTATTTGAAAGAAGGCTGTATTGTGGCGAGGCGGCACATCCATATGTCTCCCCAAGACGCAAAAGCAGCCGGAGTCAGGGATAAGGACGTGGTTTCCGTGGTTTCCGATAACCCCAGAGGAACCACCTTTGACGAAGTCCTGGTCCGTGTGGACGACAGCTTTACGCTGGAAATGCATATCGATACGGACGAGGCAAACGCTTCCAATATTAAGACCGGAGACGCAGTTGTCATCAAACAGTAGAAGGATTGGGCAGTATGATTATAGGAAAAGTAGTGGGAAGTGTTGTTTCCACACGCAAAAATGAAAATCTGGTGGGAAATAAATTTCTCATCGTGGAGCCTGTCAAATCAATGAGGGCTTCGGGAAATAACATCGTAGCCATTGACAATGTGGGCGCAGGTATCGGGGAAGTGGTGCTTGTCGCCACCGGAAGCGCGGC
>CAPNGW010000242.1 GCA_948665105.1 uncultured Lachnospiraceae bacterium | reverse complement strand
ATACCCGGGTTCTTCTACTGGCTGGGCGTGGGCCGGGAGGGTGAACCCTGCTATGCCTGGCACAATGCGAAGTTCCATACCAACGACGAGGCATTAAAGCATGGGGCGGCTCTGCTGGCCTGCTCCGCCCTGGAAGGGCAGGCTGCTCTTCTCTGATAAAACCTGTATCTGATTCCAGTCATAATTCATAGATTGATTATGTATATTAATTAATAAATCCGGAAAGTTTAACAGGAGGCCATAGAGTGATTACTATTCTGGCAAATATTTTTATAAAAAATGAAAATGATACCACCGGAGAAAAAAAGCGGCAGGCCTATGGCATATTATGCGGCTCCGTGGGCATATGCTTAAACATCTTCCTCTTCCTGGGGAAGTTCCTGGCCGGAACCGTCAGCAATTCCATCTCCATCACGGCAGATGCCTTCAACAACCTGTCGGATGCGGGCTCCTCCTTCGTGACGCTGGTGGGTTTTAAGCTTGCCGGGGCAAAACCCGACATTGGACATCCCTTCGGCCACGGCAGATTGGAATATATATCGGGACTGGTTGTCTCTGGAGCCATTATTATCATGGCTTTTGAACTGGTGAAGGGCTCTGTGGAGAAAATCATACATCCCCAGGCTGTGACGTACAACACACTGGCTCTTGCCATACTGGCAGTATCCATTTGTGTGAAGCTGTACATGTTCACCTACAACCGGAGCATCGGAAGAAAAATGGATTCCGCAGCCATGCGGGCCACCGCCATGGACAGCTTAAGCGACTGTATTGCCACCACAGTGGTGCTCCTGGCTGCCATAGTGGGGAAATTCACCCAACTTCAGATTGACGGATTTTGTGGTGTGCTGGTGGGCCTGTTCATCTTCTATGCCGGCGTAAACGCCGCCAGGGAGACCATGAATCCCCTTCTGGGACAGTCCCCGGATCCTGCCTTTGTAAAGGAGATTGAAGCCCTTGTGATGTCCCATAAGGAGGTGTGTGGTATTCATGATTTGATTGTCCACGACTATGGCCCCGGACGGCGAATGATATCCCTTCACGCGGAGGTGCCTGCGAAAGGAGACATCCTGACCCTTCATGATGCCATCGACAACATCGAAGGAGAACTGCGCCGGGAGCTTCACTGCGATGCTGTGATACATATGGACCCCATTGTGACCACAGACAAGCATATTTTACATTTGAAGGAGAAGGTGCGCACCATCGTTAGGGATATTGATCCATCCCTGACCATCCACGATTTTCGGGCAGTGGCCGGCCCCACCCATATCAACCTGATTTTTGATGTGGTGATTCCCTTCCGTTTCCGGCTGGAGGACGAGGCTTTGATTCATACCATTCAGAAACAGGTGTGGGAGCAGGTGGGCAGCAATCACTTCTGTGTGATACAGGTGGACAAAGCCTATGTCCCCAATAAAGGCAAGGCGTGAAGGAGCGCTCTTTGGGATGGGTTACAGCCGGAAAAATCCCGAAAAAAATGTATAGTTTTCCTGTAAAAAAAAGTATTCTTTCGTTGAAAATTAACAGATTTGGAAAAACTATATTGCAAAATAACGGATTTTGTTGTATATTTTAGGCATTGTGAAAGAGGCACTGCTTGTTGTTGCATCAAAAAGATGAGAAAGTGAGAACGTATGAGCGAAAAGAAAATTATTATCTCCAATGTGGAACGGGAGCACGCGAACCCTATTGCAGAGCTGGTACAGGTGGCCTGCCAGTTTGACAGTGAAATTATTCTGGAAAGCGAAGAGAAGCGCATCAATGCCAAGAGCATTATGGGAATTATGGCGTTCAACCCCTCCAAGGGAATGCCGGTAAACATTGTAGCCGACGGACGCGACGAGCAGGAGGCCATCGTAGCCTTAGAACGATTCCTGGTATGCCAGGGCTGATAGATAGAACGCACAAAGGGGCATCTGCTTTTGGCAGCTGCCCCTTTCCTGTTAATTTATTCGGCTTGTTCCTGAGCCTCTTTGTATCTCTTCACCAGGGTCTCAATCCTCTCATAGGGATCCAGCAAATCGCTGATGGATGTATCATGGTTCAAGGTATCGATGATATATGCAATGTACTTGCTCATATCACAGTTTATATAATAATCCCGCTTAAGCAACTCCGGCGTCTGATAAGTCAGATTCGTGGTCACAACCTTATAAATCAACCCATCCTCCACTGCCTTGTCAAATTTGGACAGGCCGTTGGTGAACAGTCCGAAGGTGGCCACAACGAAAATCCGGTTGGCCTTGCGCTTCTTAAGCTCCGTTGCCACGTCAATCATGCTGTCTCCGGAGGAAATCATGTCGTCGATAATGATAACGTCCTTGCCCTCCACGGAGGAGCCTAAGAACTCGTGGGCCACAATGGGGTTGCGCCCGTCCACAATCCGGCTGTAATCCCGGCGTTTGTAGAACATACCCATATCCAGTCCCAGCACGTTGGCCAGATAAACGGCCCGGTTGGTACCGCCCTCGTCGGGGCTTATAATCATCATGTGCTCGTTGTCAATCCTTAAATCCTTCACGTTGCGGAGAATGCCTTTGATAAATTGATAGGAGGGGGGAACTGTCTCAAAACCGTTTAAGGGAATGGCATTCTGGACCCGGGGATCGTGGGCATCAAAGGTGATGATATTGTCAACGCCCATATGGGTCAGCTCCTGCAGGGCAATGGCACAGTCCAAGGATTCCCGCCCGGTGCGCTTGTGCTGGCGGCTCTCGTACAGGAAAGGCATAATCACGGTGATTCTTCTGGCCTTGCCGCCCACAGCGGCAATAACCCGCTTCAAATCCTGATAATGGTCGTCAGGGGACATGTGGTTTGTATGTCCGCAGACAGAGTAGGTCATGCTGTAGTTGGTGATGTCCACCATGATAAACAGGTCATATCCTCGCACGGACTCTTTGATGGAGCCTTTGGCCTCACCGGTGCCGAACCGGGGAATGGATACGCCCAGTCGGTAGGTATCTCTTTGATATCCCTTGAAGGCGATGTTGTCCTCATGCTCGTGTTCTCTGGTGTAGCGCCATTTCACCAGATACCGGTCCACCTTTTCGCCGATTTCACGGCAGCTTTCCAGGGAAATCAGGCCCAGAGAGCCCGCCGGAATGGTTTCCAAATTTCTTTCGTCGTGCTGCGTTTGCTGCATTTGAATTTCCTCCATAAGTCTTATGTAATTGATGAAGAATTTATTAAAATGGACAGACTGGCCATCCATTAGGTACGGGACATGCCCAAATATTATAGCATTTCAATCAGGCCAGGGCAAGAAGAGGATGAAAAAATTAGCATCCCCTTATTTTTTTCAAAATACGGATATCGGAGCCCGTAAGCTTTATCATAGTATAATGGCTGGTTACCCGGGAAAAGGTCCGCTCCGAGTATAGCTCCGCCAGCTGTGGTATATTTAAATTCGTGGAAATAATGGTGGATTTCCGCCGCAGTATGCGTTCATTGAGACATAAAAACAACTGTGAGGTGGTGAAGGAGTTGGAAAACTCTGTTCCCAGGTCGTCGATTATTAAAAGCTCACAGTCGAAAAGATTCTGATAATCACCGGAAGCGCCTGCCTGCCGTTCCCGGCCAAAGGTAGCGCGCTCAAAAATCTGAAACAGCTCAAAAGCCGTAAAATAAATAACAGAATGGCCGCTGTCCAAAAGCTCCCTGGCCACACAGTGGGACAGGAAGGTCTTTCCCACACCGGTGTCGCCATAGAGAAAGAGATTGCCAAAGGTAGTGTCAAAATCCTTTAGAAATCCTTTGCACTGGGCAACGGCATCCTCTGCCCTCTGGCGGCTGGAGCGTCCGCTCTGGTCCGCGTCCTCCGTTGTATAGTATTCCAGGGAAAGGGTGTCGAAATTCTCCTCTTTGAGGATACTCTTTAAGTTGGACTGGGTGTATACAAGATCGATGGCGGCCTGCTTGAAGCAGTGGCATTTTTCATGGCCGATATAGCCGGTGTCCTTGCAGTGGGGACACTGGTAGGGAGGCTCAAAATAATCGCCGGAGAGCCCTAAGGAGGACAAAAGCTCCTGCTTTTTTTGAGTCAGCGCGGACAATTCCTCTTTTAAGAGGGACAGAGCCTGCTCGTCGCCGTTAAGAAGCATCTTCGCCCGGGTGAGAGATAAGTCGGATATATCATCCATAAGCTCCTTTAATGAAGGATACTGCTGACAGGCCGTGCGGAGGCGCTCCTCACGAATGTGCCGCCGCCTGTTCTGGCGGGCCTCATATTGGCGCATGATAGTGTCGTACTGTGTGTTGGTTAAGGACATGTTTCCTCCTGAAATTACCGCTGACCCAGAAGCTGCTCTTCCAGCTTGTCATAGTCGTAGGTGCGCTGTGAAAAATTGTTAAACCGGTTTGGCGCGGCACCCTTATTCTGGGG
>CAPNGW010000241.1 GCA_948665105.1 uncultured Lachnospiraceae bacterium | reverse complement strand
CAGTGAGGAAGGCTATGAAGGCTACGCCGCCACCGCCGTCTGGGGTACCATCCGGGAAAAGCCCACCAACCTTATCTTCTGCGGTGAATCTGGCTCCTCCACGGAGGTTCCCACCAGCGCCGACTTCATCACCAGAGGGCAAATTATAGACCACTTAAGCAGCACCGACGCCACCCTGCCTCTCTCCGCCCGCCAGGGAGGCATCTTAAAAAGCAATCTGGTTGAAATGCAGACGGAAGTTGATGGGATTCAGGAGGCAGTTGGTGGATTAAACAAGGATTTGGCGGGGAAACAGGACAAGCTAACCAATCCACTTACACAGACAGATATTGTAAATAATCTTTCTTCTACAGCTGCCAATAAACCGTTATCTGCGAACCAAGGAAAAATCCTCAATGATAAAATATCACAAAAATCAAGGGTTTTTGTTCAGCTGGCGACCATAACTGGAAATGGCAGTGACTGGGCAATCGTTAGCAATGCTGGTAAATACTTAATTACCGCACAAACTATTCGTGAAGATACAAGCTTTTACGTCAAAGGGATAAATAAGCAAAACGCTACTGGTGTATATACGCTGATTTTCAGCGAAAACATAGAAAAATCCGCAAAACAAGCGTTATGGTTAACATGGATAGATTAACACTTAAATGGCCATTTTTCCGCAAAAGAACAGGGCTTCTGCCCTGTTCTTTCATGCCTGCTATTCTCACCTGTCCCACTTATCACAGAGGGAGTTAATCTGGTCCGCAAACTTGGCCAAATCCTTATTTGCCACGCCTTCATTCTTCCGAATCACACGAAGCAGCCGCTCACCCGCCGCCAGCAGTCTGGTAAATACAGTGGAAACCGTCCGCTCCTGTTTTCTGCGTATCGGCCTGGGCTCCTGATTCCCTTCCTTCACACACACGTCCGCCAGCAAATCATAAGTCTCTCCGCTGTAGGGCGCCACTGCTGGAACTCCCAGCCGCTCTGTAACCAGAGCTGCAAATTCCTCCGTCACCTTGTCTTCCCCGTGAACCACAAATACCCGTCTGGGCTTCTTCTCAAAGGCTTCAATCCAGCGAAGCAGATGGTCACGGTCCGCATGACCGCTGATGCCTGGAAGCCGCTCAATCCGCGCCCGCACCTCAATGGCTTCACCAAAGATCTTCACTTCCTTGTCTCCGCCCAATAAATGAGCTCCTAAGGTTCCCGGAACCTGGAATCCCACAAACACAATGGTGGACTCCGGCCTCCATAAATTGTGCTTCAGATGATGCCGAATCCGCCCCGCCTCACACATACCGGAGGCCGAGATAATCACCACGGGCTCCTTCTCAAAATTGATGGCCTTGGATTCATCGCTGGTGACAGAGGTGCGAAGCCCTGGAAACTGAATGGGGTTGATTCCCCGGTTTATCAGCTCCATGGCCGATGGGCGAAAGCACTCCGACACATTCTTGTGGAAAATGTTGGTGGCCTCAACAGCCAGAGGGCTGTCAATATATGTAATAAAATTCTCATATTCCGGCAGCATATGCTCCGACTTGATTTTTCTTAAGAAGTACAGCATTTCCTGGGTTCTTCCTACGGAAAAAGCCGGAATTACCACATTTCCTCCTTTTGCAAAGGTCTCCTTAAGAACCTGGGCCAGCGCCACTGCATAATCTGGCGGCGTCTCCCGAATCTTGTTCCCATATGTGGACTCCATCACCACATAATCTGCATCCTTAAGATAAGTGGGATCCTTAACCAGAGGCCTGTTGCCATTTCCGATATCTCCGGAAAATACCAGCTTCACTTCCTCACCGTTTTCCTGTCCCCATACCTCAATGCTGGAAGAGCCTAAAAGATGTCCGGCATCCACAAAGCGAACCTTCAGTCCATCCTCCACCTCAATCACGCTGTCATAGGGACAGGGAATAAAATACTCCAGTACCCCCTGGGCATCCTCCATGGTATACATGGGCTCTACCTGAGACTTCCCTGCCCGGCGCGCCTTCCGGTTCTTCCATTCCGCCTCAAACTCCTGAATGTGGGCAGAATCCTTCAGCATGATATTACAAAGCTCACACGTGGCCTTGGTGGCATATATCCTGCCCCGGAATCCCCGGCTGTACAGAAGGGGCAGTAATCCCGAATGGTCGATATGGGCGTGGGTCACCAGCACGTAATCCACCTCCGCGGCATTTACGGACAACTCCTGGTTCTCATACAAATCCGCCCCCTGCTCCATGCCACAGTCCACCAAAATATGCTTCTCACCCAAAGTAAGGTGATGACAGCTCCCCGTCACCTCATGGGCTGCCCCGATAAATTCCAACTTCATTTGTACCTTCTCCTTCCTCATCCCGTCTAAATATGATAGCTACATTATACCCCTCCTTCCCAAAATATTCAATCTTTTTACCCTACTGAAATCTCATAATCTCCTTCTTCAGCCTCTTCATAATCTTCTTCTCCAGCCTGGAAATATACGACTGGGATATTCCCAGCAAATCCGCCACCTCCTTCTGGGTCAGTTCAACAGCCCCCTCCCCCATCAGCCCAAAGCGCAGCTCCACAATGGTCCGCTCCCGGGTGGTCAGCTTTTCAATGGCTTTTTTCAGAAGGTTCTTCTCCACCTCCGTCTCAATATCCCGGTAGATAATGTCCTCATCCGTCCCCAGAATATCCGACAGCAAAAGTTCATTCCCATCCCAGTCCACATTCAAAGGCTCGTCGATGGATACCTCCAGCTTCGTTTTGCTGTTGCGCCTTAAATACATCAAAATCTCATTCTCGATGCACCGGGAGGCATAGGTGGCCAGCTTGATATTTTTCTGAGGGTTAAAGGTATTGATGGCCTTAATGAGGCCGATGGTTCCGATGGAAATCAAATCCTCCACCCCAATCCCCGTATTGTCAAATTTTTTGGCAATATAGACCACAAGCCTAAGATTGTGCTCAATCAGTTCACTTCTGGCCCAGCTGCAATCCTCCGAATCCAGAAGCTCAATACAGCGGCTCTCCTCCTTAAGCTCCAGCGGCGGCGGAAGCACCTCCGCCCCGCCGATGTAATGAATGTCCCCCTTTTTCATCAGCATCAGATTTGTAAGGGTGGGAATCAGCTTTAACTGAAAATGCTCCGGTATGGCTATTTTTATGTACATGTCAACCTCCTCTTATGCCGAAATACATCTGGCATTTAATATCACCTGATAATTCTCTCTCTGAAACAATGTCTCTTTTGCAAGCCCGAACACGGGCTTCTCAATATACAAAGGCGCTGCATCCCCTCTCCCGCCTTGTCCCCCCACGTACATGGCCTTCAGGGTAACCACCCGAAGAAGCCCCTGTTCCTGCCCCAGCGAATGAAAAGGAATGTAGCGGACTGCCAGCCGCTGCCCTTTTAGTTCCTCCTCCAAAAGCTCTTCCTGTATAATATGTACCGGCTGTTTCACAAAAGGGTCCTCCAGCAGATTTCCCGTATCCCAGAATCCGGTGAGTTTCAGGCTGCGCTCTCCGGTCAGAAGCAGCACCTGGCAGCCTGCATTAAGACTCCTTCCCGCTTCCAGCCAGCCCAGCGTCAGCATTCCCACTCCAAAGGCTCCCACTGCCCACAGGAAGAAGTACTTCCACTGTCCCAGTGTTGCCATTCCAAAGCTTAAAATTCCTCCCAAAAATACCGTCACAAGGTACATCATCCCCATGTCCTTAAAAAATCTGCCCGTTCCCCTTATTGGAAATCCCGTCAAAACTACGGCAGGATTTATCAGAGCATGAACCAGAACCTGACAGAGGATAAAGGAGTGGATTGTCAGAAACAAAAAGGTGGATGATGTGGCACCCAAAGCCGCCGCCAGGCAGATTCTGAGGATTCTGCTTCTGCTCTTTTTCGCCCTCCGCACCAGCATAAGGACCAACAAGTCCATCACAAAATTGGTTACCCAGAACACATCCGGGTAAAACATATACTTCACACGCCACCTCCCTTCTTTTCAAACAACATTATAAAATGATATGCCTGTTTTTTTTGTCAAACGGAGGACGGGATTTGATTTTTCGATTTACAGATTGCGACAGAAAAAATCCCTGGCTTTTCCGAAGAAAAGCCAGGGACTTCTAACCCTTACTTAATCCCGCTGTTTCCCTACAGTTCCCGCCTCCGATACAGCCCAACCGACAGCATCCATGACAGAGCAAACACAGCCATACCTGCCAAAAAGAACAGGAAGAGTCCTGCCCCCGGTGCGAAGGAGGTCTGCATTCTGGGCTGTAATTGGCTTATGGCCCCTCCTGCTCCAAAGGCCGCCATCACCAGAAGGATATTTATAATCCGCCCCTTCTCACTGCCGAACCGGAAAATCACAGGCAGACTGACCCCTGTGACAATCAGCCCCATCGCCAGCAATGCTGTCCAGGTCAGCAGGG
>CAPNGW010000240.1 GCA_948665105.1 uncultured Lachnospiraceae bacterium | reverse complement strand
TAGAGAAGCCCGGTCAGGGGATTGGAAGGGCGGACTGGATAGCTGGGCTTGCTGTGCGGATTTCTCCGTTCCTAAAATACTAACCCTTCCCGGTCTGTGATATAAAAAACGCCATTGTAAGGCTTTCTCGGGGGTTTAAGGTGGTCACCAGTTATTTATCTGGCTGCTGCCTGCGGCTTCCAATTCCATCCGGACAATGCCGCTGTGTGAAAGCTTCGTCAAAGCTTATTCCGGCGGTTGTATTTCCCTGTGGGATAAGATAAAATATAGTTACAAAATTTGGAGGAAGGAGAAGGATTATGGCAGAAAAGCAAGAAAAGCAGGAATTGGAATGGAGGGGGAAGGGTTTTTCCTTTTTCAGCAACCGGAAGTGTGAATATTTTCCCTGCCACAAGGTCAAGGAAGAAGAGGAATTTAACTGCCTGTTTTGCTATTGTCCTTTGTATGACTATAGGGACTGCGGCGGCGGATATGTACTTATGAAGAATGGGAGCAAGGACTGCTCCTCCTGCCTGTTTCCCCACAAAAAGGAGAATTACGGTCTGATGCTTGAGCGGCTGAGAAAGCTGCGGGCAGAGCGGTATCAGTAATTGCCTAGGAGAAACGCAAACCTTGCGCTTACGCACTCCGGTTTCGCACTTCTTAAGAAGCAGTAAAAATTTTCTTGCCAGAAAGGAAAAATCGAGCTATAATATGGAAAGAATAATAACAGGCGCAGATGGAAGCTAAGACATCAGGAATACCCAAGAGAGCCGGCGGTTGGTGCGAGCCGGAGTAGGAATGAGTCCCTCCACTTCCGGAGTCGGTGGTGAAAGCCACGGGGTGGTATCCCATATCATACCATACGAGTGGTCGTGACAAGGTCAGGACAATTTGGGTGGCAACGCGGAGCGCATACAGCCTTCGTCCCATGTAGCAATGCTTGGGGCGGGGGCTTTTTTATATCAGGCAAGTTCTTTGAACTTCCCTATAATATCTGCAAAGCAGAATTCTTTTTAATATCAAAGGAGGAAACGAAAATGATTGATTTAAAATTTTTACGTGAAAACCCCGAGGTGGTGAAGCAGAACATCAAAAATAAGTTTCAGGACACAAAGCTCCCCTTAGTGGATGAGGTTATCGAGCTTGACGCCAAGGCCAGGGCCACCCAGCAGGAGGCCGACGACTTAAGGGCCGGACGTAAGAAGCTGTCCAAGGAAATCGGCGCGCTGATGGCCCAGGGCAAAAAGGAAGAAGCGGAGGCGTTAAAGGCACAGGTAGCGGGGAATGCAGAGAGGTTGGCGGAGCTGGAGACACTTGAGAGCGAGCTTCAGGAAAAAGTCAAAAATATCATGATGATTATCCCCAACATCATTGATTCTTCCGTGCCCATCGGCAGGGACGACAGCGAGAATGTGGAGGTACAGCGGTACGGGGAGCCGGTGATACCGGACTTTGAGATACCCTACCATGCCCAGATTATGGAGGCCTTTGACGGCCTTGACTTAGACAGCGCCAGAAAGGTGGCCGGAAATGGATTTTATTATCTGATGGGGGATATTGCAAGACTCCATTCCGCAGTGATTTCCTATGCCAGAGACTTTATGATAAACAGGGGCTTTACCTACTGCGTGCCGCCCTTTATGATTCGAAGTGACGTGGTCACCGGCGTCATGAGCTTTGCTGAGATGGACGCCATGATGTACAAGATTGAGGGAGAGGATTTGTACTTAATCGGCACCAGCGAGCATTCCATGATTGGTAAATTCATTGACACCATTTTAAAAGAGGAAGAGCTGCCCAAAACCCTCACCAGCTATTCCCCCTGCTTCCGGAAGGAGAAGGGGGCCCACGGCATTGAGGAGCGGGGTGTGTACCGGATTCACCAGTTTGAGAAGCAGGAGATGATTGTGGTATGTAAGCCTGAGGAATCTCCCAAGTGGTTTGAAACATTATGGCAGAACACCGTGGATTTGTTCCGCTCTCTGGATATTCCGGTGCGGACCTTGGAATGCTGCTCCGGTGATTTGGCAGATTTGAAGGTAAAATCCATCGACGTGGAGGCATGGTCCCCCAGACAGCAGAAGTATTTTGAGGTGGGAAGCTGCTCCAACCTGGGAGATGCCCAGGCCCGCCGGTTGAAAATCCGTGTGACAGGCAAGGACGGCAAGTATTTTGCCCACACCTTAAATAACACCGTGGTGGCCCCGCCCCGGATGCTGATTGCGTTTTTGGAAAATAACTTAAATGCCGACGGCAGCGTGAATATCCCCGTGGCTCTTCGTCCCTATATGGGTGGCCAGGAGAAGCTGGTGCCGGACCATTCTGCATAGAAGAAAACCATAGCAATGGGAGAATACAAGTAAAAGCGTCCAAAAAATGTTCACAATCTGTACATTTTTTATTAATAGTGACTATATTTTTTCTGGATATACTATTCTTAATAAATACTTAAGAATTTGCTGACAGAAAGAAAAAGGTATGGTTATGGTACGGGCAAGATACATGGAGTGTGGAGTCATCTTAAAGGCGGGAATGATATTAACAGCATGGCTATTTTGGGCGGCAGTATGCAGCCAGATTGGTTATGCTGTTTTCCGTTTTCCGGTATTTTCCATTGACAGCCGCAGCACTGCCATTATGACCAGCACCGACTACAGGTTCCAGGAGCGGTTTTTAAGGACGTTGAGCCGGTATGGACAGTTCCGTAGCATGTATCAGGAAGAATTCAGCACGGCCATACCCGGTCTTTCCTACACAAGCTTAAACGGTACGGGCTCCCGCCAGATGGTTCCTCAGGGCATTTGCATCGCAGGGGATTATATGCTGATTACTGCTTATGACAGTTCCGGAAAAGAAAATTCTGTGATTTATGTTCTGTCCAATGAGGATGCGTCCAACCGCAGCTTTCTCACCACCTTGATTTTGCCGGATAAAAATCACGTGGGCGGCATCACCTTCGACGGCAGGAATCTGTGGATTGCAAAAAGCACCACCGGGTATGTCAGCGGGCTTTCCTATGACCTGCTTACGGAGGCCGTTGCAGCCGGAGGCGACAATTACACGGTGGAAGCGTATTCCCAAAACCTTTTCTGTGGCGTTACGGCCTCCTTTATCAGCTACGGGGAGAACCGCCTGTGGATAGGGACTTACCGCTTGGGGGATACCGGACGCGGAATGCTCTACAGCTACCGCCTGGAAGAATCCCGGAAGGGCATGTATCTCCACAGGGAGAGCGCCACCGAGATTCCGCCTTATGCCCAGGGAGTAACCTTTCTTCAGGAGCAGGACGACGCCTACATGCTCCTCTCAACCTCGTGTGGCCGCTACAATGATTCCAAAATCTATCTCTATCAGATGTATGAAGCCCAGGACGGTCCGGGATTTTTGGAGCTTGCCCAGTATAATTTCCCACCCATGGCCGAGGAGCTGGTAAGCGACGGCGTCAACACCTATTTTCTCTTTGAATCCGCCGCCACCTGCTATGGCGCTGCACGCTACTATCGGTGTACCTATCCTGTGGACCGTATCAGCGCGCTCTCCAACCAACAATTACTGGCGGGACAATAGGGGCCTGTGGCCGTAGAAGCAAGGAAAGACAAGGGCAGCCTTGGGAGGCTGCCTTTGTCACGGGGAAGACGGGGCGCACAATTCCAACAATTTTTTTCTCGAAATCCCTGGGATTTTGTAGAATTTTTCCTTAAAAAACAGTTGAAAAATAAAATCCGTTATGATAAACTTTTTACAATTTAAAACCCAACAGAAAAAAAGAGCTACTCTTTTTTTTTGCCCAACAGCATCGCAGAAAGGACAAGTGACCCTATGAAAGCTTTTCTAATCCTGGAAGACGGCACAGTATTTCAGGGAACCTCCATCGGCTCCCGGAAAGAAATCATCAGCGAAATTGTTTTCAACACCTCTATGACAGGTTATCTCGACGTCCTCACCACCCCTTCTTATGCCGGACAGGCAGTTGCTATGACTTACCCCCTTATTGGAAATTATGGCGTTACGCCGGATATGGAATCAGACAGGCCCTGGCCGGACGGACTGATTGTGCGGGAGCTTATACGTTACCCCAGCAATTTCCGCTGCCAGGGCAATCTTCAGGATTTTCTGGTGCAGCATGACATTCCGGGAATCGCCGGAATTGATACCCGGGCGCTGACAAGACGCCTCAGGGAAAAGGGAACCATGAAGGGCATGATAACTACAGACGAGAATTACAGCCTGGAAAAGCTGCTGCCAAGGATAGCGGCCTTTGAGGCCAGGGAGCTGACGGTGAAAACAACCTGTGCCGGGAAAACGGTGCTTCCCGGCAGGGGAAAACGTGTGGCGCTTCTGGACTTCGGCGCAAAGAAAAGCATCATTCAGAGCTTGAAAAGTCTGGAATGCCAGGTAACCGTCTTCCCGGCAGATA
>CAPNGW010000239.1 GCA_948665105.1 uncultured Lachnospiraceae bacterium | reverse complement strand
CGGATGCGGCTTTTCCACAGGGCATACCCCCCACGACTGCCGGCACACCTTTGTATCCCTTCTGGATTGCGCCGGCGCAAATGAGGTATGCATTGACCGCTTGGTTGGCCATGCTTCCAATACCACGGCCAAAAGGACCTACACCCACAAGAGCATTGAGGAGCTCCGGGAGGCTGTGGAGCTCATAAAGATAGACCGTCAGAAGTAGCGTTCCGGCGGTCTTTTTCCTGTCACTAATATGTCACTAATAAAATATTTTCAACGGTTTTTATGCCTTTGCATATATTTCCAGGAAGCTTAAAATCCCCGCTCTATGCATATTCCAGACAAAGCACCTTAATTCCCTTACATTTTTGTAATGGAATTCTTAAAAATTCTTAAGAAACCCTTGCAGAAAAGCTTCAGATTCTGTTAGTATAATGAAAGAAAATAAACCGGATGCAAAAATCTGAATCCACATCCAGATGCATCTCGTTATATAAATTGACAGCTTTTTACAACGAAGGAGGAATCGCTTTTATGAAATACATAACCTTCACCGTTCCCTGCTACAACTCCCAGGATTATATGGAGCGGTGCATTGACACGCTGCTTGCCGGAGACGATTTGGTTGAAATTATCATTGTAGATGACGGCTCCACAGACCGCACCGGAGAAATCGCAGACAACTATGCCCGGAATTACCCGGAGATTGTGCGCGTCATCCATCAGGAGAACGGAGGCCACGGCGCCGGCGTCAACGCAGGGCTGAAGGCCGTCACCGGACGTTATTTCAAGGTGGTGGACTCCGATGACTGGCTGGATGAAAATGCCCTGCACCAGCTTCTTACTCAGCTTGTCCGCTGGGAGAAATCCAACCGGCATCCGGACCTTGTGATTGGCAATTACCTGTACGACCACCTGTATGAGCACACCGTAAAGCCCATGGCCTACCGGAACGTATTTCCCACAGAGAGAATCTGCACCTGGAAGGATATTCGAAGCTTCCGCCCCTCCCAGTATCTGGTGATGCACGCCCTTTGGTACCGCACCGAGGTTCTTCGCTCATCCGGCGTAAAGCTGCCACGGCACACCTTTTATGTTGACAATATTTTTGCCAACCAGCCCCTTCCCTTTGTGAAGACCTTGTGCTATCTGGATTTGGATTTGTACCACTATTTTCTGGGGCGGGAGGACCAGTCTGTAAATGAGCAGGTGATGATGAGACGGATTGACCAGCAGATTCGTGTTACCAAGCTGGTGGCCATGGCAACAGACTTGAATAAGCTGGCACGGACACAGCCCAAGCTGGCGCGGTACCTGACCCGAAACATCTCCATTATGATGTCCATCTCCTGCATTCACCTTCTCCTGATTGGAACCCAGGAGGCCAGGAAGAAGCGGGAAAGCCTGTGGCAGTACATAAAAAGTCATAACGAGAATTTATACCGTGATTTGAAATATAAGACCTTAAGCGGCATGACCAATCTGCCGGGAAAGGTGGGCGACGCTTTAACTCTCTGCGGTTACCGCACCGCCAAAAAGATTTATCAGTTCAACTGATAATCAAAGGCAGCAACACAGCTTCCCATACGGACGAGAAAAATTTAAGGAGTATACGTTATGGAAAATATTTATTTGGCTTTCGTGGATACACCGGGGTTCTTTGCATCCCTGATTCGAAGAACCATCAAAATACCTTATGTCCACGTGGTTCTGGCACTGGACAGTGACCTCACGGAGGGCTACAGCATCGGACGCCGGCATCCGTCCATTCCTTTTTTTGCCGGCTTTGAACAGGAAAATCTGACTCTCATACACCAGGCATTTCCCACCGCCCGCTATAAAATTGTGAGTTTAAGCTGCACCCCAGAGCAGAAAACCGCCATCGTCCAGCGTCTGGCCTCGTACTATGACAGGAGATTCCGTTATCACTACTGTATCATCGGTCTTCCCTTTCTGCTTTTGAACATTCCTTTTTATCAGAAGCGCCATTACACCTGCTCTTCCTTCACGGCACGGCTTCTGGAGGATTGCGGCATCAGGCTGTTCGACAAGCATTTTTCCCTGGTGACGCCCCGGGACTTCTACGAGCTATCCTGTACCCGGGTCATTTACGAGGGCCCACTGGCCCAGTTTAAAGGCCTGCGCTACCACAGTCCTCACCGGACTTCACAGGGGAACACCGCATATGAACCGTAAAAAACTTCTGAGCGGCTGTTTGTTCGTGGCTTTGATGCTGCTCACCTTCTATACTGTATTTCACGAAAACGACATGAATTATGTATGGCAGACAGTAAAGGAGCTAGATCCTCTCTATCTCACTGGCGCCATCCTGACCGGGCTGTTTTTTGTGGCCGCGGAGGGACTGATGATCTGGTATCTCCTTCGGGCCCTGAGGGCGGAAGCCTCGATTCTTGACTGTATCCGGTATTCTTTTATCGGATTTTTCTACTCGGGAATCACCCCCTCCGCCACTGGCGGTCAGCCCATGCAGCTTTATTACATGAAGAAATCCGGACTTAAGATTGCTGACAGCACCGTGGTGCTGATGACTGTGGCTCTGCTTTACAAGCTGGTACTGGTTCTTATCGGCCTGGGAATTCTAATCTTCTGGTATCCCGGTCTTAAGCTGCATTTGCAGGGATACCTCTACCTCTACTATCTGGGCCTGTTCCTGAACACAGCCCTGGTGGCCATTTTACTCTTTGTGATGATTAGTCCCCGATGCTTTCGGGGGATTGTGATGGGCAGCGAAAAGCTGCTTCGGAAGCTGCACATTTTAAAGCATTCCGAGACTCGTATACAGAAGCTGTTCGATATGGCGGACGCCTACCATGAAGCCGTACTTTTCTTTTTGCATCACAGACGCCACATCGCCCTGGTAACGGCCTTTACCTTTCTGCAGCGGTTCAGCGTATTTTTCCTGACCTGGCTGATTTATAAGGGAATGAGGCTCAGCGGACAATCCCTGCTTACGGTGATGATGATACAGGCCACGGTATATATCGCAGTGGACATGCTTCCTCTGCCCGGCGCACAGGGCATCACAGAGTTAATGTACAAGACAGTATTTTCTGTGGTGTTTCCCGGAGCTTACCTCACCGCCTCCATGTGTGTGACCAGGTCCATCAACTTTTATTTCCTGTTGATTGTCAGCGGAATTATCGCTGGTACCGCATCCCTTATCACAAAAAGGAAGGTTCCGGCAAAGCAGACCTGATATTAAAATATCCCACAGCAATAAGGCCCCCGAAAGTCAAACACTTAATCTGACTTTCGGGGGCCGCCTCATGTCTTGAGGAGCTCTTCCTTATCTCAAGCCCAAAGGGTCTTCCCTGAATGGTTTATCCTTACAATCCTTTTTGGATATAAACAATGCTCTCTCCGTTTTCTTTTTCTGTCTTTTGGAAGGTATTTCCGGTACGCTTACACCAGGACTCCACATCCCGTACAAAGCCCAGGTCCACAGCTCTCACCTTGAGAATCTCTCCATCCTTCATCTCCTCAAGGGCTTTGCTCACCTTGAGAAAAGGCTCGGGGCACTGAAGCCCGCTGCAGTCCAGAATTTTCCCCTCCGTGTCCACAGCCGCTGCTCTCACATCCTTAGGAAGCTGTCCTTCCCCGGTGTACAAATCCTGTTCCCCGCATCCTTCTCTGGCACAGAGGCTCTCATAATGCTGGGACCGATAGAAGCCCATTCCGCCTTCTGCAACACTGACCCGTGTAAATCCATACTCCGCAAGGATTCTGGCCGCATTATATGCCCGAATGCCAACCGCGCAGAAAATAACAATGAGGTGGCTCTTATCCAGTTCCTGCTGCCTCTCCCTAAGCTGTCCCAGAGGAATATGTACCGAGCCGGGAATGGAATAAGACTGAACCTCCACCTTCTCCCGCACATCCAGCACCGTCAAGTCCTTTCGTCCGGAGGAACGCATCTCATCCACTTCCTTGGTGGAGGTAAAGGATACCAGTCCGTCCAGCACGTTCTCCGCCACAAAGCCCAGCATGTTCACCGGGTCCTTGGCAGAGGAATAAGGCGGCGCATAGGCCAGCTCCAGTTCCGCCAGGTCATGGACCGTTCCACCCATTCTCATGGTGACAGCGATGGTGTCAATCCGCTTGTCTGCACCCTCCTGTCCTACCACCTGGGCACCCAGAATTTTACCCTCTAAGTCAAAAAGCAGCTTCAAGGTCAGCACTGTAGCTCCCGGATAATATCCTGCGTGGGATTTCTGGTTTATAAGGAGGGCGTGATAATCCTTGCCCTTCACTTTTCCCTGGGCTGTAAGGCTCTTCTCGTTGACGCCCACGGTGGCGGCTGTCAGGTCAAATACCTGTGCAACTGCCGTTCCCAGACTCCCCTTGTAGGCCTTCCTGTCTCCGGCAATGTTATCGGCCACAATCCGGCCCTGCTTATTGGCCGGCCCTGCCAGCGGTATCATGGTCT
>CAPNGW010000238.1 GCA_948665105.1 uncultured Lachnospiraceae bacterium | reverse complement strand
TAAGGCCCTGTGGAATTTAACTCTGCACTGGAATTTAAAATTTCAAGTTACTAACAATGATAATACGAAAATTTTTATATTTAGAGTTTGATAGTCAAAAGAGACTTTTATGAATTATAATTGTCAAATTGCACATTTCTATCTACAAAAATATATAAAATTTGACATTTTTAACAAAACATGTTAATCTTGTATTAAAATATTTTGGGAGGTGCATTTCCATTGGTGTTTTAAGCTGAAATATTTCGTTAAACAAAAGTTTTGTAATATAAGTCTATGGCTTTTAAAAAAGTCTACAAGCTTATCCTCCAAGGAGGATACATTATGAAAAAATGTAGTTTAACATTTATTTTAATTATGGCTTTGTTTTTAAGTTTCATCCCTTCAACACAATCGCAAGCGGCATGCGACAATAACTTCTTATCCGATGATGTTTCTTTTAGTATTATCCCCATAGAGACCACTTCCACAGGCATTGAGAGTAGAGCGGTTAAAGGATATAATTACGCTTTTGAGATTCAAAATGATAACACCGGAGATATAATTGCTTCTGTTACCGGCACTGTTACCTTTAACATCAATAATGGAACAGCACGCGTAGCATCCGCTCCAACTCCAACAGTGAAAAAGTATAACAACAATTATATTGTTACCGCAACTGCCTCTCCATCATCATCAGGAAATACAGCTTTGTGCCGAATAAATATGGGCGTTTCGGTATATGGGGTATTTTATAAAACCAACTCAGTAACAATAAGTTGCGATGGCGGAGGAGTAATTTCTATAAAGTATCACTAATGAAATTGCTTAATATTAATAATCAACTCTTAAAGGAGGCGTAAAAGTTATGAAAAATATCTCTAATAAACGAACATTAGTAATCATTATATGTGCTTGTCTTTTGATTGGTTTTATTTGCGGCTATTTTGGAGGAAAAGTTATTGATTTTTGGTTTACTGATTTTTCTATAGTACCACATCGTTAAAATTTGTTAAGTTCTACATATGTTGCTCCCCTCCAGTAGGTCTTATTTATATTTGATTATGCAACGGCTTTCTGGAAATATTACACTGCTCATGTATTTGAAAATATACTTGTAATCCCGGGATTTTTGTATTAAAATAAGGATTGAAGCTACCTTACATAGCTCAAACGATTTGAAACCAATATTAAAGGAGGATACGGATATGGCATATGTAATTACTGACGCTTGCGTAAGCTGCGGAACTTGTGAGGGCGAGTGCCCCGTTGGCGCTATCTCCGCCGGCGATGGAAAATACGAGATTAACGCTGATACCTGTGTTGATTGCGGAAGCTGTGCAGGTGCCTGCCCCACCGGTGCTATCGAGCCCCAGTAGGAAGCTGTTCCTGTAAAGGCAATTATCAGTTAAAGATCGAACAAAAAAGCAGAGCTGTCACATATAGTCACAGCTCTGTTTTTTGTTTTTTCATAAAACCTTCTCTTTTTAAATACTTAAATTTGGCTTTAACTTTTTATCTTTTCTCTGTATCTTTGGTATTTTGGAGGGCTTGTCCTCCTTTATTTTTCGATTGCCTCTCTGGGCGCGGAGAGCTGCGTCCAGCTTTCGGAAACGCTCTTCCTCCGCCTCGTCCTGAACCCGCATCAGATAGTTCATTTCCTTTAACACCTTGTCTCCCACCTGGCTGCCCACCTCCCGTCCAAGGGCCTGGTTGTTCTCCTCCAGGGCATTCCGCACAATGTGGGTCATCATATTTTGAAATTGTTCCAGCTTTACAGTGTTAACAGCGGTATTTTTCGCCACCTCTTCCTTATGTACAGCCTCCTTTGTGGCCAGCTGGGTTCCGGCATGCTTTGTTCCTGCCATTCGATTCATCCTTTCCTCCTGCACTAACATGCGGATTGCTTTTAATTGATAGCCCTGCTCCTTCCATTCCTTGATTTTCTGAAATTCCTCAAGGTTCTCTTCTGTATAGTAACGGTGCCCCATCTCATTCCTGGGAATATTTAATTCCAGCTCTTCTTCCCAGTACCGTAATACATGGGATTCTACATTGACCAGGTTTGCCGCGTCTGAAATCATATAGCGTATATTCTCCACATGATTACCTCCTTTTCTTTCCTTTTATATACTATTTCATTTTATACCATATTTTGGGTAATTCACAATGTTTTTCCATCGTGAAATACTGACATGAAAAAACAGATACCCCGTTTTCCTGTGGGGTATCTGTGGCATTCTACAACTTTCCTCTTTTTTGCTTACTAATTCCTTTCCAAATTGGCAAATCTCTGATACTGGGGCAGCCACACCAGGTTCACCGTACCCGTGGAGCCGCTTCGCTGCTTGCCGATAATAATTTCAACAATGCCCTTGTCCGGCGTGTCCTTGTTATAGTAATCATCCCGGTAGATAAACATTACCACATCGGCGTCCTGCTCAATGGCCCCTGACTCACGCAGGTCAGACATCATAGGGCGCTTGTCCGGCCGTGCCTCCAGCTGACGGCTTAACTGTGACAGAGCTATTACAGGAACATTCAGCTCACGGGCCAGGCCCTTTAAGGAACGGGAAATTTCAGAAACCTCCTGCTGGCGGGATTCTGAACGCCCATTGGCGCTCATAAGCTGCAGGTAGTCAATGATTATCAGCTTAAGGTCATGCTCCAGCTTATATTTTCGACATTTGGAGCGAAGCTCTGCAATGGTTATGCCGGAGGTATCGTCGATAATCAGATTGGAACGGCCAACGGTTCCCGCCGCCTCAATGAGCTTCTCCCAGTCGGAATCCGCCAGATTGCCAGAGCGCAAAAGCTGGGCATCCACCCGGGATTCCATGGCCAGAAGACGGTTTACCAGCTGCTCCTTGGACATTTCCAACGCGAAAAAGGCCGTACACATATTACTGTTAAAGGCCGCATAATGGGCAATGTTAAGGGCAAAAGCGCTCTTCCCCATGGCGGGACGTGCCCCAATGAGTATCAGGTCCGAGGGCTGCAGGCCTGCCGTCTTGTAATCCAAATCCAGAAATCCGGTGGCAATCCCGGTAACATTTCCCTGGGTTCTGGCCGCAAGGTTGATTTTCTCCAGGGCGCGAATCACCACGTCCTTAATGGGCTCGTAATCTCCGCCGCCCTTGCTCTGGAGCAGCTTGAATATTTTCGACTCCGTTTCCGCCAGAATGTCATCCACACTGTCCTGGCCCAGATAGCATCGGTTGGCAATCTCCTCATTTGTCTTAATGAGACGGCGCAGTACGGCCTTCTCCGCCACAATGTTTGCATAATACTTCACATTGGCGGAGGTGGGTACTGTATTTAAAAGTCCCGCCACAAATTCCATGCCGGCCACTTCCGGCGGTACATCCTTCTCCTTCAAGCGGTTCTGCAGGGTGATGACATCCACGGGCTGTCCATCATTGTAGAGCTCCACCATGGCTTCAAATATCACCCCGTAGGACTGCTGATAAAAATCCTCCTTGGTCACAGTCTCGGAGGCGATGACAATGGCCTCTTTGTCCATAATCATGGAGCCCAATACGGACTGCTCTGCCTCCAGGCTGTGGGGCATAATCCGTTTTATGAGTGCTTCCTCCATCCAAAGTCCCTCCTGCTGGCTTTCTGGCATAGCAAACTGCTATTCCTCTACCACCTTTACCTTTAAGGTGGCCGTTACCTTGGGATGAAGCTTGAGGGGCACCTCATGCACTCCCAAGGACTTAAGGGCCTCGGGAAGCTGCATTTTCTTCTTATCCAATTCCAGGTTCAGCTGTTCCTTGGCGGCCTGGGCAATTTCCTTGGTGGAAACGGAGCCGAAGGTCCTGCCGCCCTCCCCTGTCTTGATGGATACCTGTACCTGCACCTTAGCAATCTCTTCTGCCAGCTTCCGGGCAGCCTCCAGATTCTCCAAAGCCACCTTCTCCGCGTGCTGATTCTGCAATTTCAAGTCATTCATATTTTTGCCGGTGGCTTCCACCCCCAGCTTCTTGGGGAGAATCATATTTCTGGCGTACCCGTCACTGACCTCCACAATCTCTCCTTTTTTACCAAGGGCCTTCACATCCTGTAATAAAATGATTTTCATAGGTTAATTTCTCCTTCTTTTAGCATGTCGTCAATGGTGCGCTCCAGGATTAGAATCGCTTCCTCCATGGAGCAGTCCTTAAGCTGGGCGCCTGCCACATTCAGGTGTCCGCCTCCGCCAATTTTTTCCATAATCAGCTGCACGTTGATTTCGTCGATGGAACGGGCGCTGACAAAGATTTTGCCGTTGTAATCTGTGAGCACAAAGGATGCCTTGATGCCCACAATATTCAAAAGCTCGTTGGCCGCCTGGGCACCCACGATGGTGGGACTCTCAATCCCTTTGCCGGGGCAGACGGAAACAGCAAAGACCTCCTTATATACTTCTGCCCGACGCACTGCCTCAGCACGGGCCTTATAGGCGTCCATGT
>CAPNGW010000237.1 GCA_948665105.1 uncultured Lachnospiraceae bacterium | reverse complement strand
GAAACAGCTCCGCCAACACTATTGCGGCCCAGGCGGACGTGGTGATTGGCGTGGGCACCAGGCTCACCGACTTTACCACCGGCTCCAAGGCGTTATTCCAGAATGAGGATGTGGAGTTTGTGCTGGTGAATGTATCACGGTATCACGGGGAAAAGCTGGATGGGCTTCCGGTTATCGGCGATGCCAAGGTGGGACTTAAGGCTTTGCAGGAGGAGCTGTCAAAGCAGAATTATAGGAGTGCTTACACCACAGAGATAGAGGAGGCCAGGGAGGGCTGGGCCCATGAGATGGAGCGTCTCACCACCACCGTATACGATGAAGCGTACACCTCCAACATCAAGGCCAAGGAGCCGGGGGTGGAACAGGAATTTGTGGAGGCCACCGGAGGCGTCCTTTCCCAGACCACAGCCCTGGGTATTATCCGCAGGGAAATCGAGGCGGATGCCATTGTTGTGGGTGCTTCTGGAAGTCTTCCGGGGGATTTGCAGCGGATGTGGACCACGGAGGTGAAGGATTCCTATCACATGGAGTACGGTTATTCCTGTATGGGATACGAGATTGCCGCGGCTTTTGGTGCCAAGCTGTCCTGTCCGGAGCGGGCCGTATATGCCATGGTGGGAGACGGAGCCTTTCTGATGCTTCACTCCGAGATTGCCACGGCCCTTCAGGAGAGAAAGAAGATTACCATACTGCTCTTTGACAACTGCGGCTTTGGATGCATCAACAATCTGCAGATGGGACAGGGAATCGGAAGCCTGGCCACCATGTTCCGGTACCGGCAGGAATCCACCGGCAGGCAGGACGGGGCGTTGATACCCACGGATTTTGCCATGATTGGACGTGGATATGGACTGACCACCTACACGGCAAAGACCGCAGAAGAATTAAAAGAAGCTTTAATTAACGCCAGAAAGCAGGAAAATTCTGTACTGATTGATATCAAGGTACTGCCCAAATCCATGACGGATGGATATGGCTCCTGGTGGCATGTGGGAATCGGTGACAGCGATCATAATCCGGCAATCCAGGCGGCTTATCAGGAGAGGCAGGAGCATTTGGAGAAGGCAAGAAAATATTAATATACAAGGAGGATTCAAAAACGTGTTTGACAAGAACAAAATCAAACTGGGAATCGCCCCCATCGGCTGGACAAACGATGATATGCCGGACCTGGGCGGGGAAAACACTTTTGAGCAGTGCATCAGCGAGATGGCGCTGGCCGGCTTTACGGGATGCGAGGTAGGCAATAAGTATCCCAGGGACCCAAAGGTATTACAGGAGGCCCTTGACTTAAGAGGAATGCGGATTGCAAGTAAATGGTTCTCCTCCTTTTTGGTCACAAAGCCATATGAAGAAGTAGAAGAAGAGTTTATTGCAGAGCTTAACTACCTTAAGTGCCTGGGCGCAGACCGCATCAACGTTTCCGAGCAGAGCTATTCCGTACAGGGCAAGGAAGACCTGTCCATCTTCGATAACAAGGTGCATTTCACCCAGGAAGAGTGGGAGAAGCTATGCCAGGGATTGAATAAGCTTGGCAAGGTGGCAGCCGACAGGGGCTTTAAATTGTGCTTCCATCACCATATGGGCACCGGTGTCCAGACCATCGCCGAGACGGAGCGGATGCTTGACAACACGGATTCGGACTATGTATTCCTGTGCTATGATACCGGGCATTTCTCCTTCTCCGGGGAGGACCCGTTACATATCTTAAAGAAGTATCCTAAGCGCATCGGCCACGTGCACTTAAAGGACCTTCGGGCAGAGGTGGCCAAGAAGGCTACTTTAGAAAAATGGTCCTTCTTAAAATCCGTGCGGGAAGGCACCTTTACCGTGCCGGGAGACGGGGATGTGGATTTTGACGCTGTGTTTGAGCAGCTGGAGAAATCAGGTTATGAAGGATGGTTCCTGGTGGAGGCAGAGCAGGATCCGGCGAAAGCAAATCCTTTTAAATATGCAAAGATGGCCCGCAGCTTTATTGCGGAGAAAACTGGTTTATAGGAGGAAGATTTACATGGAAAAATTAAAGTATTTTGCCGGTGGTGAATACCGCGCATCCAGGACAGAGAGCTACAATGAAGTGGTAAATCCCAGCACCGGGGAGGT
Organism: uncultured Lachnospiraceae bacterium; assembly: GCA_948665105.1. Classification (GTDB taxonomy): domain Bacteria; phylum Bacillota; class Clostridia; order Lachnospirales; family Lachnospiraceae; genus 14-2. The sequence continues at coordinate 2,342 of CAPNGW010000237.1, read as the reverse complement.
GACGGCTTTGGTACCCTGCTGTACCAAGGAGGAGGTGGAGGAGGTTATCGCCACCGCCAAGGAGGCATATAAGAGCTGGTCCAAGGTTCCCATCGTAAAGCGCGTATCTGTTCTCTACAAGGTGCGTCAGCTGATTGAAGAACATATGGAGGAGCTGACCTATCTGGTTGCCCAGGAGCACGGCAAGGTGTGGGATGAGGCGGAAGGCGATGTATTAAAGGCAAAGGAAGGCACAGAGCTGGCCTGCTCCGCTCCCAGCCTGATTATGGGCGAGTCCATGATGAATACCTCCGACGGATTTGACACGGTTCTGTACCGGGAGTCTCTGGGGGTGTTTGCGGGAATTGTGCCCTTTAACTTCCCGGCTATGATTCCCATGGGATGGATGACCCCCATGTGTATCGCCGCCGGCAACACCATCGTACTTAAGGTGTCAAGCTTTACCCCCAGAACAGCCTTGCGCTTTGCTGAGCTTTACAAGGAGGCGGGTCTTCCCGACGGTGTTCTTAATATAGTAACCTGCACCAGAAACGAGGCGGAAATCTTCCTGACCCATCCGGACATCAAGGGAATCTCCTTTGTGGGAACCACCGGAGTAGGAAAGCACATTTACTCTGTGGCTGCGGCCCACGGAAAAAGAGTGCAGGCTCTGTGTGAAGCCAAGAACCATGCTCTTGTCATGAATGACGCCCCGGTGGACCGTACCGCTGCAGGCATTATCAACTCTGCCTTTGGCTGTGCGGGAGAGCGTTGCATGGCCCTTCCGGTAGTGGTGGCGGAGGAGGGAATTGCCGATGCTCTGGTGGCGAAGCTGGTGGAGCTTGCCAAGGAGCTAAAGGTAGGCCCTGCCTATGATAAGACCTCCAGGCTGGGTCCGGTGGTAAACCAGAAGCACAAGGAGAGAGTTCTTGGCTGGATTCAGAAGGGCATTGATGAGGGAGCGAAGCTGGTACTGGACGGCAGAGATATTACTGTTCCCGGCTTTGAGGAGGGATCTTACTTAGGTCCCACCATCTTTGATTGTGTGACGGAGGATATGAGCATCGGAACCTCGGAAATTTTTGGACCGGTACTGTGCGTGAAGAGAGTAAAGAGCTTTGAGGAGGGACTTGAGGTTATGAACCAAAATCCCTTTGCCAACGGCTCCGTTATCTTCACCCAGAGCGGATACTTTGCAAGGGAATTTGCAGCCAGAACAGACGGCGGGATGGTAGGCGTAAATGTGGGTATCCCTGTACCCATCGGGGTATTCCCCTTCTCCGGCCACAAGAATTCCTTCTTTGGGGATTTGCATTGTCTGGGCAAGGATGGGATTAAGTTCTACACCGAGAGCAAATGCGTAACCACACGCTGGTTCGATGAGGAGGAGAAGAAGAACACCAAGGTAAGCACCTGGGATGGCACCATCTGATAGTTCGATTTACAGTTCACTCGTCAGTCATACCCAGATAAATTTATGCTTGCATAAGGATTTATCCGCGAGTGAACTGTAACTATTTCAGGACAGCTAGAAAGGGGCTTGACAAAGCCCCTTTTCCTGACATAGAATAGACACATGGCGAGGAAGAGGAGCAGTACAGAGGGGAAGGCCCAAAGAGAGGAAATCATCGGTGTGAGATTTCTGACCGGAACATCTGGAACCCACCTTGGAGCTTCATATGTGGAATATGACGTATCTCCGGCGTTAGCGGAAGGATGAGTGAATGTAATTTTGCATTAATAAGGGTGGTACCGCCGAGTCTTCGGTCCCTTTTTACAGGGATAGAAGGCTTTTTTTGATTCCTGTCAATGGGCTAAACGCCCACTATAATTTAAATTTAAGAAGGAGCATAAATCATGGCAAACGACAAGAAATTAGTGGAATCCATCACCTCCATGGACACGGATTTTGCCCAGTGGTACACGGACGTGGTAAAGAAAGCGGAGCTGATTGAATACACCAGCGTAAAGGGCTGTATGGCTATAAAGCCCGCGGGCTACGCCATCTGGGAGAACATCCAGAAGGAGCTGGATCGCAGGTTTAAGGAGACTGGGGTGGAAAATGTGTACATGCCCATGTTCATCCCCGAGAGCTTATTGCAGAAGGAGAAGGATCACGTGGAGGGCTTCGCCCCTGAAGTGGCCTGGGTAACCCACGGAGGCTTAAACCCTCTTCAGGAGCGGATGTGTGTGCGTCCCACCTCCGAGACATTATTCTGCGACTTTTATGCAAACGACATCCAGTCCTACCGGGACCTGCCCAAGCTGTATAACCAGTGGTGCTCTGTGGTGCGCTGGGAGAAGGAGACAAGACCCTTCCTCCGCTCCCGTGAATTCCTGTGGCAGGAGGGGCACACCGCCCA
>CAPNGW010000236.1 GCA_948665105.1 uncultured Lachnospiraceae bacterium | reverse complement strand
CGCGGCACCGGAAAGATTATCCGGGAAAAATGTCCCGACTGCCGCGGCACCGGATACATTGCCAGCCGGAAGAAAATTAAGGTTTCCATTCCGGCAGGTATCGATAACGGACAGAGCGTGCGAATTCGCGACAAGGGCGAGCCGGGAACCAACGGAGGTCCCAGAGGCGATTTGCTGGTGGAGGTGAATGTTTCAAGACACCCCATTTTCCAGCGTCAGGATATGAACGTGTACTCCACGGCCCCCATTTCCTTTGCACAGGCGGCATTGGGAGGCGAGGTGAAGATCAATACCATCGATGGAGATGTGCTCTACGAGGTGAAGGCCGGAACCCAGACGGATACCAGAATCCGCTTAAAGGGTAAGGGAATCCCCTCCCTTCGGAACAAGGCCATCCGCGGTGACCACTATGTAACTCTTGTGGTGCAGGTGCCCACCAGCTTAAGCGGGGCGGCAAAAGAGGCCCTCCGGAAATTTGACGATGTCAGCGGCCAGTCCTTAAGGAAGCAGAGCGGCCCGGAGGTCAAGGAGGAGAAGCCCAAGAAAAAAGGCTTTATGGATAAGCTGAAGGAGACCTTTGAAGATTAAAGTATATGTTTAAAATAGCTATACATGCCGAAATAGAAGAGCTTGTAGAATTTTCCTGGGAAATCCAGAAGAATATTGAAACTGCCAGTTACCCAATGGACAGATATAAGAGCAAACAGGATATGATGGATACCATGCATAAGTATTTGGACATGAATCCCCAATATCCCGATGATACCGTGCTGGTGTTAAGAGAAGAAGGAAAACCGGCAGCAGTTGTAATTCTTGAGGTTGAACGGGAGGCGTGTTATTTGCAGACATGCGGTATTTACACGCTGGGGAATGAATGCCACGTCTACCGTGAGCTGATGTCCTGGTGCTGTGAGCACTTTTCAGGCTTTCAACTGTACATTGGCCTTCCCATGGAAAATGATAATGGCTGTAAGGCTGCAAAGGATGCAGGGGGAAAACAAGTTGAAAACAGCGAATTTTTAAGACTTGATTACTGTGACTTTACACCCATCCAGTCGGAGCTGGACATTCGCTTGTTGAATTATGATGATTTTCACAGGTTCGCGGATTTTCTGAATGAAGCGGATAAAGATGTCCCACCGGATGAAATTTACTGGAATGCAGAAAGGATACGTGAAAAATTCGATATTTGGCGTATTTATGTACTGCGCCTGAAGAACAAAATCGCAGGCTGTGTGGCTTTTCTAAACCCGGAAGCCAACAAAGAAGCCGGCGAGATTATGCGTTGCTGCGTCGTGCAGGAAGTCCTTTCAACCCAAATTCTGCAAACCTTGCTTGCCAAAGGGATAGAAGGGGAGCTCGCAGAGGGAAGGAAATATATCCTGTATTCTGTGGAGATTCAGAACGCAATAGAAAGGGAAGCCGCTTTGCAAACGGGGTTTAAGCGGACTGGCAGTTACGTTTGTTATCAAATTAAGTGTGACAGAACAATAGCCTGAACAAGAGAAAGCTTATATTTTAAACGAAGGGTTGCAATCTTAAAAAAGTAGATTGCAGCCCTTCTTTATCATCTCCCGGAGGCGTAATGCCTGGGATACCAGCGCTGAAACCAGAGTGTGAAAATTCCCATGGCCGCAGGCAATGCCGAATTGAATAATCCGGTCAGGGGGGCCAGTGATGTCTGAAGCAGGGGATAAGTCCAAAGGGGGGTGAGAAGATACAGCACACCCCATAAGGCCGTGAGAATCCGGTTTGTCTTTATAAACAGCGGATTGTGCAGGGCCTTTTCTTTCCCGTACTGATTCATGGAGTACCAGGCGGAGAGGGGAACCTTCAAGAAAACTGTCACAAACCACATCAGCCCAAACAGTAAGTAGGACACGGGAATCAGAAGGTCATCGGGATGGCCCAAAACAGACAGCAGGCTGATGATGGTTACGGAGCATATGGAGATTGCTTCAAAAACCGTGGGCTTATATTTTAGAAATCCAAAGGGCAATACTCCGCATAATACAATACCTGCAATTCCGCCCCAAAAGCCGTGAATGGAAAGAAGCACCCATATGGTAATCCATGGCAGCAGCATCAGATTCATATTGGTCTTTTGGTCCCCAGGGGAGGAGGTAGTGGATTCCGGTTCCTCACCCCAGCCAAAGTATTCATCCCAGTGAAGCATCAGATTGAAATCACCGGTTACCTTGTATAGCCGGTCCACCATGGCCTGCTGGCCGTCAAGCTGGCCGCCGCCGATTTTCCTCCATACCTCAAGAGGTGTCTCGATTCGCGTGGTGCAGGGGAGAAAATTGTGGGTCAGAACCTTATGGCCATCCTTGCCCAGCACAAGCTGATAGGTCTTGTGAACATCTGTATAACACATTTCCAGAATGATATCGTGGTCCTTCCAGGCGGACTTATTGTAGAGGGCAGCCATCTGCCGGGTAAAGATGAGGGCCGGGTGGACTGCAGCTGATTCCCCCTGCGGTTCAATGCCCCAGCTGGCGTCAGCCATGGCCTCAAAAACCTTCCTGGGAAATAAAAGCTGATTTAATTTTTCTCTGGTTTCCTCTGAAACAGAGCCTTTGACAAATTCTGTACCAGCCATTTTGACATACCGTAGATATTCGTCTGTGCGCTTCTGCAATTCCGGCACCCGGAAAAGCTCCCCCTGTCCACAATACAGAGTGGTGTAGCGGCCCTTCCCCCATAGCTTGTCAAACTGGGCATTGACGGCATCGTAATTTCCTTCCGCTGTGTAGAAGCCACAGGTGGAAATCAGCACATACCGCTTGTCCTCCATGGGGTAGCGGGCAGGATGGCTTCCGCCCTCCGCTCCTGGCTCCATAAAGGGAAGGTTTAATGGGAGCTGCCGGTCTATAAAATTTTTCAGGTCCGAGGGCAGGCTGAAGTAGTAGAGAGGGAAGCTTAGGAGGATAACATCTGCCCACAGTATTTTTTGAAGGAGTCCAGCCATGTCATCCTGAAAAATGCACACGCCGGGGGTCTTGCTCCAGCAGGAGAAACAGCCGGTGCATGGGTGGAGATTCTGCTCATTGATATTAACCCTGTGGATATCTGCGCTGTCGGCCTGCAAAATGCCGTCTAAAAAGGCGTTTGTTAATTTTAAGGTATTGCTGTGCTCCCCCTTGGGGCTTCCGTTTAAAACAAGAATCTTTATCATAATTTTTCAGACCTCCCCATATCCTGCAAGGATTTCAACTGCTCTATACACTCTTGTGCCCATTCCATACACATATGCAGGTACCGATACCCGAAGTCAGCGGCAAATTGCCAGTACATGGAGACGTAGGCCGGAACCTCCCTGCCATATTGTGCGATGCTGTCCGGGATAGTGCTCATGGATTTAGTATAGGAACGACAGTCGTCCACAAATTTTTTCAGCATGGTGATGCTTTGGTCCGGAGTCCTGTTTCCGGAGAAGAAGATTTTCATTAAAAAAGCGCTTTTAAAATCGGTGGCGGCATCTGCCGCGTTGTCGGAAAGCCAGCGCAGAAATTCTGCTTTGCCGGATTCTGTGATGGAATAGAGCTTCTTGTTGGGCTTATCCGTCTGGACAATCAGCTCATGGGTGACATAGCTTTGCTTCTCCAGCTTATCCAATGTCAGGTAAATCTGGCTGTTCTGGGCATTCCAGAAAAATTGCACCGATGCGCGAAACGCTTTGGCCAGGTCGTAGCCGCTCATTTTTTCATAAGTTAGAAATCCTAAAATTCCGTGGGGCAGGGACATAGCTTTTCCTCCAGTTCTATATCATTGTGGTGATATATACTACTTCTAATATAGTATAATACTATACTATCATATTTTCAAATTCATGACAATAGAAAACTCCCGGAGCCTGTTTCCTGTTGCTGCTTAACCGGCAGATGTCAATATGCTTTGGAGAATAATCTTGACAGAATTAAGACAAGGTGTAAAATAGGATATATAGCAGGTATTTGAATTTATCTGCCAGGCAGAAAAAAATTAAAATTTTTGAATGGATATGCCTTTCTTATTCGTATTATAGATAGAACCGGAAACGGACATCAATACATAACGGAGGAAAAGTCATGAAAGAAACATTATTATTCAGTGCTTTGACAATAGCCTTGACATTGTCAGCCAGTGTGGCAAATTCTGTCGTACCTGGGATGGGACAGGAAAAAAATTATGTGGATACAGACAGCAGTCGTGTGTATGAAAATTATACTGTATCCGAGGCTGTGGCCGGTGGAGCCAATTATGTAGATACATATGAGGATGGTGTCTACGACAACTACGAAGCTGTAGCATACACAGGGCATTGTGGCAGCTATATTGATGCGGACGGTGATGGCATCTGCGACAACTGTGTATCAGGCACACATCCTGGACATTGCGGCAGCTACAATGATGCCAACGGCGATGGCATCTGTGATAACTGCGTATCAGGCACACACTCGGGGCATTGT
>CAPNGW010000235.1 GCA_948665105.1 uncultured Lachnospiraceae bacterium | reverse complement strand
CCCCGGCCCCTCGGTGGGCAAGCTGGTACCCCGGGTGCGGCATACGGCTCGCATCCTCTATGGCATCTATATGGCCATGACGGTGCTTCTAATCGTACTTCTCATTATCAGTGGCATGAGCTTCTTTGAAGCCACTACCCTGGCCTTTGGTACGGCGGGAACCGGAGGCTTTGGCGTGTTAAACAGCAGTATCGCCTCCTACAATGTGGCGTCCCAGATACTGATTACCGTGTTTATGATTCTGTTTGGAATTAACTTTAACGTGTTCTACCTGCTTCTGATACGGAAGGCAAAGGACGCCTTCAAGTTTGAGGAGCTGCGCTACTACCTTTTGATTATCGCGGTGGCCATCGGGCTTATTACCTGGAACATTCACGGGATGTTTGAAAATGTCTGGGAGGCCTTGCATCAGGCGTCCTTCCAGGTGGCATCCATCATCACCACCACGGGATACGCCACGGCGGATTATGGCCTGTGGCCCATATTTTCCCAGACCATCCTGGTGGTGCTGATGTTCATCGGGGCTTGCGCCGGCAGTACCGGTGGCGGCATCAAGGTGTCCCGGATTGTGATTTTGTTCAAGCTGGTGAAGAATGAGATTTCCCATATGATGCATCCCAAGCGGGTGAATCAGGTTCGGTTCGGAGGCCATGTGGTTTCCAAGGAAATCTGGCGAGGAATTCAGATGTTTTTGTTTTCCTATATCGTGATTTTTTTTGTATCCATGCTGGCAATTTCTCTGTGCAATCTGGATTTCACCACCAACTTTACAGCGGTGGCGGCAACCCTCAACAACATCGGGCCCGGACTGAATCTGGTGGGGCCCACAGGCAACTTTAATGTATTTTCCAATCCTGCAAAATGGGTGCTGATGTTCGATATGCTGGCCGGGAGGCTGGAGATTTTCCCCATGCTGATTCTTCTGGCATCACCTATCTGGAAACGGGGGTAAGGGTATGCGGCGTATGGAATTTAAGATGGAGCGGACGGGGCTTCTCAAGGTGGGGGATGTGCTTCCCGTAACGGAGGGAAAGCTGCCCTCCTCTTACTATTACACCCTGGGCAAGGCCTACGCCATGTCGGCCAATTATAAGCTGGGAGAGCGGCTGACCTCCACGGAGGGGACCGTGGTGGGTATTGACGAGACGCCCAAAGGCTTTTTTGTGACAGTGGAATTTGATGAATGAAAAATGTACCTGGATGAAGTAACTTGTCCTGCTAATTTCCCATTGTAAACAGGGCGGTGTCCGCCCTGTGGGGTTAGTCTGAATATTATTGCTCATTTTATGCTAACTGCATAATCTCAGATTCAATTTCTTCCACTTCTTCAACTGTTAGACCTGTTCCGATAGCAATTTCTTCAAAAGACAGTTTTTCCATTTTTAATAAACGTTTTGCTGTTTCAACATCAGCGTCATGCCTTTCACTTCTGATATAAGCCTTCATTATCTGCTCGTCATCAAATAAACTCATCATAATCGTCACAACCTCCTTTTCTCTTTGCGCCAAATATTCCCTTAAAATATTTCTGTCTTTGCATATACGGATGGTTTCTGTAACTGCCTTCCTCGTCATTCCATGCTGTCTTGTCTGCTCGTTAAAAACTTTACAGAAAATAATGTACTGGTTAATGATGTCGTTTCTATCGCTTTCATAGATAACTTTTGCTTTTATTTCAATATCAATATCCGCACCCTCAAAAAACTCATTTGACAAAAATATTTGGTCGGGTTTGTGCCCTTTATCACCTGCAAAAATGACGTAAAGTTCAGGTTTAGGCATTTTTACTTTCTTACTTTTATGGTAGTTTTGGTTCGTGCGCTGAAAATATTCGTGATAGCTTTGCGCCAGATAGAGAAAAACTCTTACCAAAATATTCATTGTCCATGTAGATTGTGCCTCTACGAGTATCATCAGCTTATTGTTGACAATAAACCCTAAGTTATTATACAGATTATCGGTCAACACATTTTCTATTGTTATATCACTCAGTGAGTTCTCGGTTGCAGTGGTGTCCTCTGGATGAAGCGTTTTATACAGCTTTAGCAGATAACGTTTATTTTGAAAAAGATCAAGGAATACACTGTTTTTGGCGGTACGCTTTGCTTTTGTATCCTGTGTCTGATTTGCATCGTCCTGCACTTTATCACCTCGATTTCTAAAATTCCATGTTTTTGGAACTACTAATGTTCTATAAAATGTGGCAAAAAATGCGATATATCCTACTCCTAGCGTATCTCAATTATACAAAAAAAATCCCGTATTTACAATGAAATTCGTATGAATTTTATTATGTGCCGCGTACTTTGTTTCGGGATACATTCCCGGCGAAAAGCTTTCCAAAAGTGTCACACTGCGCCGAAGACAGGACGCCAACATCCCGCCTATCATACAGGAAAGGCGGGACGGTGGCACAAAACATTTATTCATTTTCCGCCATATGGTATGGACTTAAGACCGAGACTGTTTTAAGGTAGAATCCAGAAAATACGGAAAGGACAGATATATGGCGAAATATGCGATTGGAACGATGATATATGAAAACCGCGTGCGGCGGGGAATTACTCAGGAAGAGCTGAGCTACGGAATTTGTACGCCGGGCACATTGTCAAAAATTGAGAATGGTATGCAAATGCCTCGCAGAAAAATCTATGAAGGGCTGATGCAGCGTCTGGGACTGCAAAGCCAGTATTATTCTCTTCCGGTGAGCCGGGAGGAGATGGAGAGAAGCAATCTGGAATATCTGATTACCAGGAAGCTGTCTCTGGGGGAGTACGATATTGACGCCCTGCTGGAGCGCTACAGGAACTGCGGTGCACCTATGGACCATATGGAAGAACAGTTCTATGTGTACGCTTCCGCTATGCTTTTAAAGGGCAGCGACGGGGAGATTGAAAAAATGACAGAGCTTCTACTGGAAGCCATTTTGTATACGGTACCAAATTTCTCTGCCTACTGTCCGAAGAACTGTGCTTTTTTATCATTTATGGAGATTACCATTATCAATCATATTGCTGACAATTATAATTGTCTGGGGAAGAGTGAAGAAGCAAAAACCATGCTGCTGTTTTTGAAAGAGTATTTGGAATACCAGGAAATTGACTTGGAAGAAAAGGCGAAAATATATCCGATGATATTGCTTAACTTAAACAGTTGGCTCGGCATGGAAGGAAGAAACGAACTGGCATATGAATTAAGTAATACAGGAATAGATTTTTGCATCAGATATGGAAATCTGACACCCTTTCCCATGCTGGTTTTTAACAAGGGATGCAACCTGGCAAAGATGAACCGCCTGGACGAGGCCATTCCATTTTTTCGCCAGGCGTGTACAATATTTGAAGCCCTGAAAGACAGAGAGAGAGCGGAGCGGTGCAGAAAAGAGGTTCTGGCAGCATTTTCTGTGGATATATAGGTGTGAGAGACCATTGGGGTATCATAAAATAAAAGCACCCTTTGTCACAGGAAATTTTCTCATTCTTCACAAGCAGGTGTGGCATTGCTTCTACCTGTAGTATAGAAGAAATGCCACGGGCTTGCCATGCGGTTTCTGGAATAAAAATTTTTCGAGTAATGACATGGAGAGAAGAAATGCTAAGTGGTATAATATAAACAGCGTTATATTGTATGAAAGAGTCCATCCTCATGACCTGGGATAAGTCAGTTTTTTGTCAGGTCATGAGGATGGCGGCTTTAAGCTATTCCATCACATGCTCCAGGCCCTGGGCCAGCATGGTCTGTACGTGGCTGTCAGCCAGAGAGTAGAAGATGGTCTTGCCCTCCCGGCGGTATTTTACCAGATACATCTGCTTTAAGACCCGAAGCTGGTGGGAAATGGCGCTCTGGGTCATATGAAGAGTATTGGCAATATCACAGACGCACAGCTCCTGGCAGGATAGGGCGTAGAGGATACGGATTCTGGTGGGGTCCCCAAAGACCTTGAAAAGGTCCGCCAGCCGGTACAGGCACTCTTCGCCGGGCAGGCCCGCCATGTGTATGTGGTGATTGTGATGCTCCTCACAGACGGGGGCGGCATTATCTTCCAGCGCCTTTTCAGACATGGCGTCATCGGGGAAAATGTTAATTTCGTCAGGTTTCTTTGCCAATGGAGGTTCCTCTCTTTCCGGTAAATTTCACTTTAATTACTTCTATTGTAACACGATTTGCCTTCCTTAGGGAACCGGCATTATTTTTTATACAGGCCATAAAGGATGCGGATGGAGTTTAAGATGCACAGCATTGCCACACCGGTGTCGGCAAATACAGCCATCCACATGGAGGCAAAGCCACTAAGACCCAGGGCCATGAAGCCAATCTTAACTGCCAGGGCGAAGACCACGTTCTGCATGGATATGCGTCGGGTGGCCCTGGCGATGGACAGAGACTGGGGTATGGCACTCATGGCAGAGGTCATAAAGACCACGTCTGCGGCTTCAATGGCCGCGTCCGCGCCGCTTCCCATGGC
>CAPNGW010000234.1 GCA_948665105.1 uncultured Lachnospiraceae bacterium | reverse complement strand
ACGTGTATTTCCTGCCATTGATATCACCAAATCCGGCACCCGGCGGGAGGACCTTCTTCTGGATCGGGAGGAGCAGGAGGCTGTGGAAATTATGCGCCGTGCCATCAACGGTATGAAGACCGATGAGGCGGTGGAGAGCATTCTCAACATGTTTGTCCGTACCAAGAATAACCGGGAGTTCTGCCAGATGGTGAAGAAGACGAAGCTGGTGTGAGAACACAGCCACAGACGGCTGGATGTGTGAGGAAATGTATGAAATATAAAATATTAAAAAAAGAACTTGCATATGGCAGGAACATATGCTACAATTAAAAAGCTGTTTCGTTATGAATACAGTCAGAGTAGAAAAAAATCGAAAAAAGATTTAATATAGTATGAAGAGGTGAAAAACATGAGAGACGGAATCCATCCCGATTACCATCAGGCAACTGTGACATGCAACTGCGGCAATACCTTCGTAACAGGCTCCACCAAGGAAGACATCCACGTTGAAATCTGTTCAAAATGTCATCCGTTCTACACCGGACAGCAGAAGGCTGCACAGGCACGTGGACGTATTGACAAGTTCAACAGAAAATACGGCATGAACAATCAGTAAGTCAAAACGACAATAGGAAGATGCAGGTTTTGTTTCTATTGTAAAGAACAGGAGGATGTTTCCAAACCGGGCATCCTCTATTTTAATATTAATGGAAAATGAGGTGAACCATGGCGTCATCAGGAATTGGCGGTCAGGCAGTCATGGAAGGGGTCATGATGAAGAATCAGGAGAGGTACGCCGTAGCGGTCCGTAAGCCTGACCATTCCATCATTGTTGAGACAAAGGAATACAAGAGTTTTTGTAAGATAGAGGCCCTTCGGAAGCTTCCTGTTATCCGGGGTGTCGTTAATTTTGTGGATTCCCTGGTGTTGGGAATGGGAACTCTGACATTTTCCGCATCGTTTTTTGAGGAGGAAGAGGGTAAAGAGCAGAAGGAGACCAGCGAGAAGAAGGAAAAGGCGGTGATGGGATTCACCGTATTCCTGTCGGTTCTGTTGGCTGTGGCCATTTTCATGGTGGCCCCCTATTACCTGTCTTTGCTGTTTCAGCAGTTTATCTCTTCTCAGACAGTAATTATCGTGCTGGAAGGTGCCATCCGCCTGTTGATTTTTATCGGATATATTCTGCTGATTTCTCAGATGAAGGATATCCAGCGGGTATTTATGTACCATGGAGCGGAGCATAAATGCATCAACTGTATTGAGCACGGCCTGGAGCTGAATGTGGAAAATGTAAAAAAGAGCTCCAAGGAGCATAAGCGCTGCGGTACCAGCTTTTTATTTTTTGTGGTTATCATCAGTATCATTGCCACATTGTTCATCCGGGTGGATTCCGGTCTTCTGCGTCTGGGACTTCGCCTTGCGATTATACCGATTGTGGCGGGAGTGGCCTATGAGATTATCCGTCTGGCCGGTAGAAGCGAGAATCCCATTGTGAATCTTTTGAGCAAACCGGGTCTTTTCATGCAGAAGCTCACCACGAAGGAGCCGGACGAGGATATGATTGAAGTGGGAATTGCCTCCGTGGAAGCCGTTTTCGACTGGAAGTGCTATATTCAAAATATGAAAGAAGGGTAATGCATGACGCTGGAGGAAGCATTGTCTTTGGGGAGAAAGACCCTGAAAGACGCAGGAATCGCGGAAGCGGCACTGGACGCGTGGTACCTGCTGGAATATGTCATGAAAATAGACCGCAGCTTTTATTATCTTCACTATCAGGACGAGATGGAGGAAGATCATCTGCAGGAATACAAGGGACTTTTTAAGAAGCGGGCTGAGCGGATTCCCTTGCAGTATATTACCGGGGTACAGACATTTATGGGGATGGAATTCAAAGTCAATTCCTACGTTCTGATACCACGGCAGGATACAGAAATTCTGGTGGAGACGGCTCTGGGACTGATTCAGCCGGATATGCGGGTTCTGGATTTGTGTACCGGGTCCGGGTGTATTATTATCAGTCTGATGCACCTGGCCAAGGAAATTACCGGCACAGGAAGCGATATTTCCAAACAGGCTCTGCTGACGGCCAAGGAAAATGCCAGAATCAACGATGTGGAGGTGGAATGGATTCGCAGCGACATCTTTGCAAATATCACGGGTACTTATGATATGATTGTGTCCAACCCTCCCTACATTCCCACACGGATTATTGACACATTGATGCCGGAGGTGCGGGATTTTGAACCGGTGGACGCACTGGACGGGAAGGAAGACGGATTATTTTTTTATGATAAAATCATACAGGGGAGCGGCGGTTTCTTAAACCCCGGCGGGTATCTGGTTTTTGAAATCGGACATGATCAGGGGGAGTCCGTATCCACTATGATGAAGCAGGCAGGATTTGAGCAGGTCCGGGTGATTCGCGATTTGAGCGGACTGAATCGGGTTGTGTGTGGAAGGAAGGAATAGGAAATGTTTGACAGATTAGAGGATATTTTAATTCGCTTTGAAGAGCTGTTGAGCGAGCTGGGGGAGCCGGGTGTGGCCAATGACCAGGCACGCTTTCGCAGGCTGATGAAGGAACAGAGCGACTTAACCCCCATTGTGGAGGCTTACAAGGAGTACAAGCAGTGCAGACAGAACATAGAAGACAGTCTGGCTATGCTGGAGGAAGAGAGCGACGAAGAATTTCGGGAGATGGCCAAGGAGGAGCTAAATGCCTCCAAAGCCAGGGTGGAGGAGCTTGAGAATCATATGAAGATTCTTCTGCTGCCCAAGGACCCCAACGACGACAAGAACGTGATTGTGGAGATTCGCGCAGGGGCCGGCGGAGATGAGGCGGCGCTGTTTGCGGCAGAGATTTATCGGATGTACCTTCACTATGCGGAGAGCCGCCGCTGGAAGGTGGAATTGGTGGAATGCGAGGAAATCGGCATTGGCGGCATGAAAAATGTCACCTTTATGATAAACGGGCAGGGCGCCTATTCTGTCATGAAATATGAGTCGGGCGTGCACCGGGTACAGAGGGTGCCGGAGACCGAGTCAGGCGGACGGATTCACACCTCAACCATTACGGTAGCTGTGATGCCGGAGGCGGAGGAAGTGGATATTCAGATTGATGAGAAGGACATTCGCATTGACGTGATGCGTGCCTCCGGTAACGGTGGACAGTGCGTCAACACAACGGATTCCGCGGTCCGTCTTACCCACCATCCCACCGGAATTGTGATTTACAGCCAGACGGAGAAGTCCCAGCTTCAGAACAAGGAGAAGGCTTTTGCGCTTTTGCGGGCCAAATTGTATGACATGGAGTGCCAGAAGCAGCACGACGCCGAGGCGGAGGCCAGAAGAAGCCAGATTGGCACTGGGGACCGCTCCGAGAAGATTCGTACCTATAACTTCCCCCAGGGCCGGGTCACGGACCATCGCATCGGGCTGACCCTTTACAAGCTTGACAAGGTGATGAATGGCGATATTCAGGAGATTATCGATGCCTGCATCGCGGCGGACCAGGCGGCGAAGCTGGCGAATATGCAGGAGAATTGAAAAATACCGGACTGGATTGGTGCCGGAGCTGGAATGCGGATGAATGATATGTTTAACGCTCAAGCTTTCAGATTTCTTGTCTTAATATCCAAACAGGCAGTTGTTATCCGCAGCTGCCTGATATGAGGAAATAGTTAATTAAATTTTGAGTTCTCATAATTATAAGGAATGCTTGTTCCGACGACAACATCCTCAATTTTTTCTATTATCAGCCAGTCGTCCATATTTCCTTGATGGTCAAAAGGAAGCGAGGCTATTTCCTCTACATTTTCAAATTCCACTAAGCATAAACACTTCTTGTGCCACCGTACTTTTTGCTTTTCTGATAAGCTTAGCTTGTCCTGATTGTCCGCAAGAGCTTTTGTAATTTCTTCATCGGACAGTTTCACATAATTTTGAACTTTTTTTACAATAGCGGTTGCCGTTATCTTTGCACTCCCCTTTTCCATGAAATAAAGACGCTCTCCTTCAAAAACTCTACTGTGGGGAATTTTTCTTCCGGCTGCTCCACGCACAACCATTGTCTTTGCTCCTGATAAAATTTTATCTAATACCTTTTCGCCTTTCTTACCTGCGTTATCGCAATATACTAAATGCACCACTTTTATATCCTCCTAAAAAATTTGAATTTAATGCTCTGATTTTATCACAGGCTTTGATTCCATTCAACCTGTTTTGGTGAGAATATCGGAGTTTTAAGCTGGCAACACTTTTCCTAAAAGGGATATCTATAATGATGGCTATAATAATTTCGGATTTCCGGTTGCAAAATATGGTTTTATAGTATATAATGGCCTTACCCGAAGGGCCAAGGACGTAAATGAGCCCACTCCCGGGTAAGGTGATTCTCTTATTTTTCAGATAAGTCATAGTTTTTCAGGAAATGCATCATTTCATATTTTTCACAGATTTTTGATTTTCTGAATTTTATAGGTGTCTGTTCTGCTTTTTGTTATGCCGTTTTCGACGAAAAAGTTCAGTTCTGAGCTTTATTTTTCCCAAGC
>CAPNGW010000233.1 GCA_948665105.1 uncultured Lachnospiraceae bacterium | reverse complement strand
GCCGTTATCCAATCTGGATGCCAAGCTGCGTCTGGAAATGCGCTATGAGCTGCAGCGGCTCCATGTGGAGACGAAAAGCACCTTTGTCTATGTGACCCATGACCAGATGGAGGCCATGACCCTGGCCACCAGCATTTGCCTCATACACAACGGCGTTTTGCAGCAGTACGACGCGCCCCTTACGGTGTATCACCAGCCCAACAACCTGTTTGTGGCAGACTTTGTGGGAAACCCTTCCATCAATTTTGTGGAGGCAAGGGGGAGCCAGGAGGCGGACGGCTCCATCCGGCTGTCTCTGTTAAATGGGGAGGAGGCGGTATTTTATCCCAAGAAGCCTGTTTCCCTAAAGGAATGGTTTGCCGGGCGAAACCAGACAGAGCGTGAGGGGGAAGCAAAAAGGAAGGCACAGCTGACGGAGAAAAAGGTCGTGGAAAAGGGAAATAAGGATGAGATGTTTCGTTATCACATAAGCAGAGTGCAGGAGGATTACGGCATTTGGGAGGAACCGGAGATTACAGACGGAGATTTTGTGCTGGGAATCCGGCCGGAATGTATCGTATGGAACAGCTCTGCCGGTTTGGAGGCAGAGATTTACGGAGCCATGCCCACAGGAATGGAATCCACGGTGAAGCTTCGGTTAGGAGAATATCTTTTGACCGGCGTTGCTTTTGGAGGAGATACTTACCGGATTGGCGCAAAGACCCGGATTGCCGTTACGGGAAATGATATTTTATTGTATGACAGGAAATCCCAGCGGTTTATTGCAGCGGGGAAATTGGACTTCTCCATACAATAAAAACCCTGTCAAATCTTCCAAACCCATTGAATTCCCCGTCCAAACCTGATATCATAAATATACAGAAAAGCGGTGCAGTGAAAAAATTCCCCCATCGCTCACAAAGGAGAGAAGACATTATGAGATTAGTGACACGTTCTGATTTTGACGGACTGGCTTGCGGTGCGCTTTTAAAGGATGCAGGAATTATTGACAATTGGAAATTTGCGCATCCCAAGGATCTGCAGGATGGACTGATTGAGGTTGATGAAAATGACTGTCTGGCCAATGTGCCCTTTGTGGAGGGCTGCGGCCTGTGGTTTGACCATCATTCCAGCGAATTTGAACGTAATCAGCTGGAGGGAAAATACAAGGGCGAAAGCCGTTTAGCTCCCTCCTGCGCCAGAATTATTTATGAATATTACGGTGGAAAAGAGCGGTTTCCCCAGTATACGGAGATGATGGAGGCTGTGGATAAGGTGGACTCCGGCAATCTCACGATAGATGAGGTGCAGAATCCCACAGGCTGGATTTTGATTGGGTTTCTGATGGATCCGAGAACCGGACTGGGCCGTTTTCGGGAGTTTACCATTTCCAACTACCAGCTGATGGAAATGCTGATTGATGCCTGCCGTACCATGACCACGGAGGAGATTCTGAATCTGTCCGATATCAAGGAACGGATTGAGATGTACAACGAGCAGACGGAGAAATTTAAGGAGATGGTGAAGG
This sequence comes from uncultured Lachnospiraceae bacterium, assembly GCA_948665105.1. GTDB lineage: Bacteria > Bacillota > Clostridia > Lachnospirales > Lachnospiraceae > 14-2. The sequence continues at coordinate 3,042 of CAPNGW010000233.1, read as the reverse complement.
CTCATACCAGAATTGAGGGCAGCACCATTATTACGGATTTGCGGGGTGTGGAGCCTATCTACACCGGAAACCGCTTTATGATTTACAGCATGTATCCCCAGCAGAATATTTCTGCCTGGATTGTGTCAGGCAAGAACGGCGCAGGCTGCTCTGCGGCGGTGGGATACAGTATCTTAAACCGTACCTCAAAGGTGGATGTGGGCAAGCTGATGCTGAAGTACGGCGGAGGCGGCCACAAGGCGGTGGGAACCTGTCAGTTCTCGGATGAGAATATGGAGGAAATGCTGCCAAAGATGCTGGCAGAGCTGGTACAGGGATAGAAGCACTGAAGGAGCATTTACGAACAAGGAGCTCTCACTTTGCTACACCTAACGGATGACAGCCCTGTCTGGACCGACACCTATAAAGTCCTTATTTCCCAGGATATGATTGCGGTGGGCGGTAGAAGGAGCAGAGGTGGAATTTTTGGTGAAGCCCTTTGAGATTAAGAGCTTTAAACTGTATCTGTAAGAGAAAATGTGGTGGGAGCGGCAGCTTCGGCAGCAGAGGATTTTCTGACGCGGGAGGTTGCCGCTTCGACAGATTGCTTAAGGTCGGAGGAGTTTACGCATGAAATGGAACAAATACACCATCAAGACCACCACCCAGGCGGAGGATTTTATCAGCAGTTTGCTGGCGGATTTGGGCGTGGAAGGGGTGCAGATTGAGGACAATATTCCCCTGTCACAGGCAGAGAAGGAGCAACTGTTTATCGACTTCCTCCCGGTACTGCCTCCGGATGAGGGAATTGCCTATGTAAGCTTTTTTGTGGATGCTAAGGAACCTAAGGAGCGCAAGGAGGCTTTGCTTGACCAGGTGAGAGAAGAACTGGAAGGGCTCCGGATTTTTACGGATGTGGGCCAGGGAACCATCACGGAGGACGAGACCGAGGACAAGGACTGGGTCAATAACTGGAAGGAATTTTTTAAGGCCTTTTCCATTGACGATATCTACATTAAGCCCACCTGGGAGGACGCACCCATAGAGGGCGATTACAAATGTGTCATTGAGATTGACCCGGGCACCTCCTTTGGAACCGGAAAGCATGAAACCACACAGCTGTGTATTCGCCAGCTCCGCAAATACTTAAAGCCCAAAAGTCTGGTGCTGGATGTGGGATGTGGCAGCGGAATCCTGTCCATTGTGGCCATGAAGCTGGGAGCGGGAAGTATCACCGGCACGGATGTGGATCCTGTCTGCATGGAAGCGGTGCGGGAGAATTTTAAGGTGAACGGCCTTTTGGGGCAGGAGGAGCATTTTTACGTGGGCAACCTCATTGAGGACGCCGGACTGCAGGAAAGGGTGGGAAGGGAATGCTATGACATTGTGGTGGCAAATATTCTGGCGGACATCATCATCCCTCTGACCCCGGTGATTCCGGACCGGATGAAGCCGGGCGGTATCTATATCACTTCCGGGATTATTGATTTTAAGGAAAAATCCGTTGCAGAGGCCATTGAGAAAGCCGGGCTGGAAATTCTTGAGGTGACAAGACAGAACGAGTGGGTCAGCATTACAGCGAGGAAAAATTAAAACATGTATCAATTTTTTGTGGAAGACAGCCAGATTGGGGAGGAAAGAATTACCATTCTGGGCGAGGACGTGAATCATATCCGAAATGTACTGCGGATGAAAAGCGGTGAGCAGATTCGCATCAGCAGCCGGCAGGGTGCAGACTATTTCTGTGAAGTGGAGACAATAGAGAAGGAAGCCGTTACCGCCCGGATTCTCTACCGGGACAAGGAGAGCAGGGAGCTTCCCGTGCGCATCTGTCTCTTTCAGGGGCTTCCCAAGGGTGATAAAATGGAGCTGATTATCCAGAAGGCCGTGGAGCTGGGGGTAACAGAAATCGTTCCGGTGGCCATGCGCAACTGTGTGGTGAAGCTGGATGAGAAGAAGGCTGCCGCCAAAATCAAACGCTGGCAGGCCATCTCCGAAAGCGCTGCAAAGCAGGCCAAACGCAGTGTGATTCCGGTGGTTTCTGACGTGATGACATTTTCCGAGGCCGTATCGTATGCCCAAACCATGGATGTCCGCCTGCTGCCCTATGAGCAGGAGCGGGGCATGGAGCACACAAGGAAGGTCATGGAAGGTTTGAAAAAGGAAGGAAGCCTGGGTATTTTTATCGGCCCGGAGGGCGGATTTGACAGGAAAGAAATTGAGGCAGTAAAGGACAGTATGGAGCTATTGTCCTTGGGAAACCGTATTCTGCGGACGGAGACGGCGGGCATGACCATGCTCTCCATATTACTGTATCATTTGGAGGAATAGATGGAAGTATATTTTGACAATTCGGCCACAACCCGCTGCTCTGACGGGGTGACGGAGCTTGTAAAGCAAGTGTTTCTTACGGATTACGGGAATCCCTCATCCCTGCATTTAAAAGGCATGGAGGCGGAGAAGTATATAAGGCAGGCCAGAGAGCGCATTGCCAGGACCTTAAAAGTAAATGAAAAGGAACTGATTTTTACCTCGGGTGGCACCGAGGCGGACAATCTGGCCATTATTGGGGCCGCCATGGCCAACAAACGGGCAGGAAAGCATCTGATTACCACGAAAATTGAGCATCCAGCAGTGTCGGCTCCCATGCATTTTCTAGAGGAGCAGGGCTTTGAGGTAACCTGGCTTTCCGTGGACCGGGAGGGGCAGATTGATTTAAAAGAGCTGAAAGAGGCCGTGCGAAAGGACACTATCCTGGTGTCCATCATGTACGTGAACAATGAGATGGGGGCTGTGGAGCCCATAGAGGAGGCCGCCCGTATCATTAAGGAAGAGAATCCGGCAGCACTGTTTCATGTGGACGCGATTCAGGCCTACGGCAAATTTCCCATATATCCGAAGAAGTCAGGCATTGACATGCTCTCCGTCAGCGGGCATAAGATTCACGGTCCCAAGGGCGTGGGATTTTTATATGTTAAAGAAAAGACAAAGCTAAAGCCCATGATTCTTGGTGGTGGCCATCAGCAGGGCATGCGCTCCGGTACGGAAAATGTTCCGGGCGTT
>CAPNGW010000232.1 GCA_948665105.1 uncultured Lachnospiraceae bacterium | reverse complement strand
GGACAGGGCAATAACGGCGGCGATGGTCTGGCTGTTGCCAGGATACTGAACCAGCAGGGCAGCCATGTGACGGTATACTGTCCCATGAAGGAGAAGATGGCCACAAGGGAGGCCAGCCGGCAATATGAGATACTCCGGGAGTACGGGATTCCCGTGGTGGAAGAGCTACCCCTCAGGGAGCGCTTTTCGCTGGTTGTTGACGCCATATTTGGTATCGGCCTTACCCGGGAGGTGGAGGGCCAGTGGAAGAAGGTCATTGACGCCTTAAATGAAATGGAAGGCTGTAAAGTAGCGGTGGACATTCCTTCCGGAATCAACGGTGACACCGGTCAGGTTATGGGATGTGCCTTCCGTGCGGACTTGACGGTGACCTTTGCTTATGCAAAACCGGGGCTGCTATTGTATCCGGGATATGCTTACAGCGGAAGGGTTGTGACAAAGGATATCGGTATAGACCAATATAGCTGGGGCCATTGGAAGCCTTCGGCCTTTTTCTTTGAAGAGTCGGACTTGTCTCTCCACCTTCCCAAAAGACAGAATTATTCCAACAAGGGAAGCTATGGCAGGGTACTTGTGGTTGCCGGCAGGGAAAATATGGCCGGGGCTGCGTATTTCAGCGGGAAAGCCGCGGCAGTCACCGGCTGCGGTCTGGTAAAGCTTCTTTCTGTGGAGGAAAACCGGACGATTTTACAGCAGCTGATACCGGAGGCAATCCTTGAGACCTTCTCCAAAGAAGAATTGGAGGAAGCCCTGGAAGCTCCCAATGACAAAGAGACCTTCTTAAAAAAGCTTCTTTTGAATCTGGAATGGGCGGATGTAATCGTTGTAGGACCGGGACTGGGGACGGGGCCAAAGGCCCGGCTTATTGTAAAAACTCTTCTGGAACTGCCGGGAATGGGAAGTGCATGTGAGAGCACCAAGGCGGAGGAAGCTTCTGCCGGACCAGCGTCATGGAAGAAGCCTCTGATTCTGGATGCAGATGCCCTGAATATCTTATCCGGCCATCTGGAATGGCGAAAAAGCTATCCGGGTCCGGTCATTGTCACTCCTCATATGGGTGAAATGGCCCGCCTGACAGGCAGAAGTGTCGAAGAATTAAGAGGCAGTCTGCCCGTCTGTGCCAAAGCATTTGCAAAGGCTCACAACGTCACCTGTGTCTTAAAGGACGCAAGAACCGTCACGGCTTTTTCCGACGGAAGCTATTATATTAATACCAGCGGCAATAACGGCATGGCCACAGGAGGTGCCGGGGACGTGCTTACCGGGGTGATTGCAGGTCTGATTGCCCAGGGGGTGGAGCCGGACATGGCGGCGGTCTTCGGTGTATTTTTACATGGGAAGGCCGGGGACATTATGGTGAAGGAGACGGGACAGTACAGTATGATGGCCTCGGACCTTATAGAAGGAATACGGCAAATTACCAGGAAGGAAGCGCAACATGAACAGCTATAGCAGAGTTTATGCGGCTGTGGATTTGGATGCCATACTGCATAATATAGAAGCAATGAAAGGAAATATTCCTGCCCAAACAGGCATCATGGCCGTTATCAAGGCGGACGGCTATGGTCATGGAGCAGTTCCCATCGGCAAGGCCATAGAGCCTCTTTCCTGCATCTGGGGATATGCAACAGCCACGGCTGAGGAGGCTTTGATTCTCAGGAGGAATGGCCTGAAGAAGCCGATTCTGGTGCTGGGAGCTGTATTCCCGGAGCAATACGTAAGCCTGGCTAAGGAGGATATTTGCATAACGGTCTTTTCATTACGGCAGGCTCGGGAAATGGAAAAAGCTCTCACCGGAACAAATTTGACAATACGTGCCCATCTGAAAATTGACACGGGCTTAAGCCGCCTGGGCTTTCAGGTCACAGGGGAGGATGCAGATGAGATTGCACAGATAAGCAGTTTTCCGCATATGATATTGGAAGGCGTTTTTACTCATTACGCCAAATCAGATGCGGCGGATAAGACCATGGCCCGTCATCAATTATCGGAGTTTCACAGGATGCAGGGAATGCTTTCGGAACGCGGGGTAGGCTATGACCTGTGTCATTCCTGTAACAGCGGAGGCATCATTGATTTGCCGGAGGCCAGTATGAATCTGGTGCGGGCAGGAATCAGCCTCTACGGCATGTGGCCCTCAGAGGAGGTCCACAAGGAGCGGCTGGACTTAAGGCCGGCCCTGTCATTAAGAAGCCGCATTGTATTCTTAAAGGAGCTTTCCCCGGGGCGCACCATCAGCTATGGAGCAACCTATACCGTAAAGAAGCCTTCCAGGATTGCCACCATCCCTGTGGGGTATGGGGATGGCTATCCCAGAAGCCTTTCCAACAAAGGGTATGTGCTGATTCGAGGACAGCGGGCCCCCATCTGCGGCCGCATCTGCATGGATCAGTTTATGGTGGATGTGACGGATATCCCGGGAGCTTCGGAGGGCGATGAGGTGGTTCTGGTTGGAGAAAGCGGAGGTAAGACCATCACCATGGAGGAGCTGGGGGAGCTGTCGGGACGGTTCAACTATGAATTTGCCTGTGATTTGGGAAAACGGATTCCGCGGGTGTATTACAGAGACAATCAGGTGGTGGAGGTCAAAGACTATTTCGGAGAATAATACGGAATACACACGAGAAAAAATGGGAAGAATAGGATAGAAAACCTATAACTTATATTTTTGGAGTGTGAAACCATGATTATCCGAAGAGGAGACATTTACTATGCAGATTTGCGGCCCGTGGTGGGCTCAGAGCAAGGGGGCATCCGCCCGGTACTGGTAATCCAGAATGATATTGGCAACCGGCACAGCCCCACCATCATATGCGCGGCCATTACATCCAAGATGAATAAGGCGAAGCTTCCTACCCATGTGGAGTTGAATGCCAAACAGTATTCCCTTGTGAAAGATTCCGTTGTTTTGCTGGAACAGCTTCGTACCATTGACAAAATCCGTTTGAAAGACAAGGTGTGCCATCTGGACACGGAAATCTTACGAAAAGTGGATAAAGCTCTGGAGATAAGCCTGGAATTATATACATAAGCTTGACGGGACTTTAAAAGTTATGGTATATTGCAAGTGTTACAATTGGAAAGGGAACCCCAGAAAAAGGAGTTGGAAATACTATGGAAGATGGCGGTAGTCCTCTCATAGGACTTATCGTATTTTTGATACTGCTGGTTTTAAACGCTGTGCTGTATGGCTTCGCCATTGCGGTGGACAATGCCAATGAAAGCCGGATTGACAAGAAGGCAGAGGAAGGCAGCAGACGTGCCGCATGGCTGAAAGAGACCATGCATCATCCCTACCGGGTGTTTCATATCATGCAGATATGGATGACCTTTTTAAGCGTCACGGCAGGGATATATCTTGGCGGGCTGTATGGCGGCCTTCTGGCCAGGAGTATCCTAAGTCCCGGATATGAAGGATGGCTTACAGGATTGTGCCATGCTCTGGCGGCTTTTGCTGTGGGCTTTCTTCTGGTGGTGCTGGGTATTATCACACCCCAGAAAATTGCTGTCCGCAAGGCAGACACATGGGCTTTAAATCTCTCGGGCTTTATCCGGGCCCTCACAATAATATTGACACCCATTGGAATGCTGGCGGAGCTTCTGTCCAACCTGGTGGTGCGCATTTTCGGTATGGACCCTCATGCCAGTCTCGATGATGTGACGGAGGAAGAAATCATTTCCATGGTAAATGAAGGCCATGAGCAGGGCGTGCTTAAGGCCAACGAGGCGGAGATGATTCACAATATTTTTGAATTTGCAGATAAAGAAGCAAAGGATATCATGACCCGCCGCAAGCATGTGGTATCCGTGGACGGAGAGAGAACTCTGTGTGAGGCCCTGGAATACATGCTTAAGAAAAACAACTCCCGTTTTCCGGTATACCGTGAGGACATGGATAACATTATCGGTGTAGTACATATCAAGGATGCCATGATTCGAAGCCGGGACTCTTCGTATGCCAATATGCCCCTTTTACAGGTGCCGGGGCTGGTGCGGGAGGCAGGCTTCATTCCGGAGACCAGGAATATCAACGTTCTGTTTCAGAACATGCAGTCACAGAAGAAACACATGGCGGTTGTGGTGGACGAGTACGGACAGACCTCCGGAATTGTCACCATGGAGGATATTCTGGAGGAAATCGTTGGAAATATTCTTGACGAATACGATGTGGAGGATGCTTTCATCATAAAGCAAAGCGACGGAGGATACCTTATGAAGGGGATGGCTCCGTTGGAGGACGTGTGCCAGGCGCTGTCTGTGAACTATGAGGAGCTTAAGGACTACGATACCCTGAACGGGTATCTCATTTCCCTCATTGACAAGATTCCCGGGGATCATGAGCAGTTTGAGCTGGAAGATAGGGGCTACCGCTTCCATGTGCTCTCGGTGGAAAATAAAATGGTTCAGACTGTCCGGGTGACGGCTCTTTTGGAAGTCCCGGAAATAAAACCGGAAGGTCAGGCGCAGGAGGCGGCCATATAAAACACAATAACAGGAAAAGAGGAAAAAAGTATGTCAGGACATTCTAAGTTTGCCAACATCAAGCATAAAAAGGAAAAGAACGATGCGGCAAAGGGAAAAATATTTACGATTATCGGGCGTGAGATTGCAGTAGCTGTAAAGGAGGGTGGACCGGACCC
>CAPNGW010000231.1 GCA_948665105.1 uncultured Lachnospiraceae bacterium | reverse complement strand
GGCCCCATGTTTGACATTCAGGAAGAATTAAAGAAAGTACCGGAGAAGCCGGGGGTTTACCTGATGCATGATGCTGCGGACGTCATCATCTATGTGGGAAAGGCCGTGAGCCTAAGAAGCCGGGTGCGCCAGTACTTCCGTCCCAGCCACAACGAGGGCGTCATGAAGGACCGGATGGTGGAGCGGATTGCCCGCTTTGAATACATCGTCACGGATTCGGAGCTGGAGGCTCTGATTCTGGAGTGCAACCTGATTAAGGAGCATCGCCCGAAATACAATACCATGCTGCGGGACGACAAGACATACCCGTATATCAGAGTGACACTGGGGGAGGAATTCCCCAGGGTCCTCTTTTCACGTCAGATGAAAAAAGACAAGTCCCGATATTTTGGCCCCTACACCAGCGCCGCGGCAGTGAAGGATACCATCGACCTGTTGCAAAAGCTGTACAAGCTGCGGACCTGTAACCGCTCCCTGCCCAAGGATATCGGAAAGGAGCGTCCGTGCTTAAACTACCACATCAAACAATGCCTAGGGCCCTGCCAGGGGTATGTGACCAAAGAGACCTACCGGGAGCAGATTGAAGGAGCCATTTCCTTTCTCAACGGGAATTACGCTCCTGTGATTAAGGATTTGGAGCAGAAGATGAACCGTTGCTCTTTGGATATGGATTTTGAGAAAGCCATAGAGTACCGGGAGCTTTTAAAGAGTGTAAATCAGGTGGCCCAGAAGCAGAAAATAACCAGCTCCGACGGGGAGGACAAGGACATCATCGCCCTGGCCTGTGATGACCGGGATGGGGTGGTGCAGGTTTTCTTTGTCCGGGATGGGCTGCTCATTGGACGGGATCATTTTCATGTAACCATTGCGGAGGGGGACACCAGAGCTGAGATTTTGGAGGCCTTTCTAAAGCAGTTTTATGCGGGAACGCCCTTCATTCCCAGAGAAATCATGCTCCAGGAGGAGCTTTCGGAGGGAGAAGTCATCGCCCGGTGGCTCACCACAAAGCGTGGTCAGAAGGTGTACATCCGGGTGCCCAGGAAGGGCACCAAGGAGAAGCTGGTGGAGCTGGCCGCACAGAACGCTGCCCTGGTGCTCTCCCAGGACAAGGAAAAAATCAAGCGGGAGGAAGGACGCACCATCGGAGCCTTGAAGGAGATTGCCAATCTTCTTCATATGGAGCAGCTTACCCGCATTGAGGCCTTCGACATTTCCAACATCAACGGCTTCGAGACGGTGGGCTCCATGATTGTCTATGAGAAAGGGAAGCCTCACCGCAGTGACTACCGCAAATTCAAGCTGCGCTCTGTCACCGGGCCCGACGATTACGGCTCCATGTACGAGGTATTGACCCGGCGCTTTTCCCATGGCATAAAGGAGCGCATGGAGCTTAAGGAGAAGGAGCTGGGTGGAAGCTATGGCAGCTTCACCCGGTTCCCGGATTTGATTATGATGGACGGCGGCAAGGGCCAGGTCAATGTGGCTTTGAAGGTCCTCTCAGAGCTTCATTTAAATATTCCGGTTTGTGGCATGGTGAAGGATGATAATCACAGAACCAGGGGATTATATTATGAGAATCGTGAGATTCCCATGGACAAGAGCAGCGAAGGCTTTAAGCTCATCACCCGGATTCAGGATGAGGCCCATCGCTTTGCCATCGAATACCACCGCTCTCTTCGGGGCAAGGAGCAGGTCCACTCGGTGCTTGACGACATACCGGGCATCGGCCCGGCCAGAAGAAAGGCCCTGATGCGAAGCTTTCCGTCTCTGGATGCCATCCGGGAGGCTGCGGTGGAGGAGCTGTTGAAGCTTCCGGCCATGAACGAGGGCGCAGCCCGGGCCGTGTATGAATTTTTCCATAAGGAGCAGACTTGAAGCTTGTAAGGGAATATGATAAAATAAAAATAATACAAAAATGAGCCAGGGCAAAGGAGAATCCGTATGAAAGGTGTTACCGTAAGCAAGATTGCTGACAAGATGAAATTAAACGTATTTAATCCGGAGGTGGATTTGAAGAAGAAAATCACCAGGTCGGACGTGAACCGCCCGGCCTTGCAGCTCACCGGATTTTTTGAATTTTTTGACAAGGACCGGGTACAGATTATCGGTACAGTGGAATATACTTATTTGCGAAACACTACCCTGGAGCAGAAGCATGAGGTTTACAACCAGTTCCTCTCCTACGACATTCCCTGTGTGATTTTCTGCCGCAGCCTTCAGCCGGAGGAAGATTTCCTGGCCATTGCCTCAGAGAAGGGCATACCTGTTTTGGGAGCCGAGGATGCCACCTCCACCTTTATGGCGGAGCTGATTTACATTCTCAATGAAGAGCTGGCGCCCTGTATCTCCATTCATGGCGTGCTGGTGGATGTATATGGCGAAGGACTTCTCATTATGGGTGAGAGCGGGATTGGTAAGAGCGAGGCGGCCCTGGAGCTGATTCGCCGGGGCCACCGCCTGGTCACCGACGACGTGGTGGAGATTCGCAAGATTAACGAGCACACCCTGGTGGGAACCTCCCCGGATATTACCCGGTATTTCATCGAGCTGCGAGGCGTGGGCATTGTGGACGTGAAAAATCTCTTTGGTGTGGAGTGTGTCAAGGAGAAGATGAAGATAGATTTGGTGATTAAGCTGGAGGATTGGCGTAAGGACAATGACTATGACCGTCTGGGTCTTGAGGAGGAGTACACCGAGTTTCTGGGAAATAAGGTGGTCTGTCATTCTCTCCCCATCCGCCCGGGCCGGAATCTGGCAGTTATCTGCGAGACGGCAGCCGTCAATCACCGGCAGAAGAAAATGGGATACAATGCGGCCAAGGAGCTGTATAAGCGGGTACAGGATAATTTACAGCGCCGCAGAGAGGACGAGGAGGAATAAGGATATATGGAAAAGAAAAATGCATGGGAGAAGTATCAGGGAGAGAAGCAGGAGGAGGTATTTGCCTTCGGTGAGGAGTACAAGGCCTTTCTCTCTGAGTGCAAAACCGAGCGGGAGTGTGTGACCACCCTTAAGGCCAGGGCCAAGGAGGCAGGCTTTAAGGATTTAAAGAAGGTCCTGGACAAAGGACGCAAAATCAAAGAGGGCGACAAGCTCTATGCTGACAATATGGGAAAGGGGCTGGCCTTGTTTGTCATCGGGAAGGAGCCTTTGGAGAAGGGGATGAATATCTTAGGAGCCCATATTGATTCCCCCAGACTGGATTTAAAGCAGAATCCCCTCTATGAGGACACGGAGCTGGCTCTTTTTGACACCCACTACTATGGCGGCGTCAAGAAATATCAGTGGGTGGCAATGCCCCTGGCCCTTCACGGTGTGATTGTGAAGAAGGACGGTACCCTGGTGAATGTGAACATCGGTGAGAAGGAGGACGACCCGGTTTTTGGCGTCAGCGACCTGTTGATTCACCTGGCTGCAGAGCAGATGGAGAAGAAGGCAGCCAAGGTTATCGAGGGTGAAAATCTGGATGTCCTGATAGGCAGTATGCCCCGGTTTTCCAAGGGCAAGGACAAGGAGAAAGCCAAGGACCTGGTGAAGGCAAATATCCTAAAGATTCTGGAAAAGCAGTATCATGTGGAGGAGGACGACTTCCTCTCTGCGGAGATTGAAGTGGTTCCGGCAGGAAAGGCCAGAGATTACGGCCTGGACCGGAGCATGATTATGGGCTACGGCCATGACGACAGAGTCTGCGCGTACCCCTCCTTTGCAGCGGTCCTGGAGGCCGGCGTCTGTGAGAAGACCACGGTCTGCCTGCTGGTGGACAAGGAGGAAATCGGAAGCGTGGGAGCCACCGGTATGGAGTCCAAATTCTTTGAATATACGGTGGTGGAGATTATGGAATCCCTGGGTCAGTACTCCCGGGTGGCCTTCAATCGGGCCATGACCAATTCCAAGGTGCTCTCCTCCGATGTGAGTGCGGCCTTTGACCCGCTGTTCCCGGCTGTGATGGAGAAGAAGAATTCCGCTTATTTCGGAAGAGGACTGGTGTTTAACAAGTTTACCGGTTCCAGGGGAAAGGGCGGCTCCAATGACGCCAATCCGGAATATATGGCAGAGCTTCGAAGGATTATGGACGACAATGACGTGTCCTTCCAGACTGCAGAGCTGGGGAAGGTGGACCAGGGAGGCGGCGGAACCATCGCCTTTATTCTGGCCAACTACCATATGCAGGTCATCGACAGCGGCATTGCTGTGCTCAACATGCACGCACCCTGGGAGATTATCAGTAAGGTGGATTTGTATGAGGCAAAGCGGGGCTATATGGCTTTCTTAAAGGAAGCGTAACCGGGATTGCACCGGATGCATAAAATAACAGAAGGCCCAAGGGATTTGGGACTGATTATAGGAAATTATAACGAAGAAAGGGCAGGACTCCGATTTGACATTGCAGGATAGATTGCGGGAGATTTTAACCGAAGAGCAGATACGTACAGACGAACCCATGAGCCGTCACACCACCTTCCGGGTGGGAGGCCCTGCGGACTATTTTCTGACTCCCGGGGAGGCGGAGCTTGGCCCGGTGATAAAGCTTCTTAAGGAAGAACAGATTCCCTTGCAGATTATAGGCAACGGCAGCAATCTGCTGGTGGGAGACAAGGGAATTCGCGGCGCGGTGGTGGAGATAGGCACCCGTCTTAACGGCGTG
>CAPNGW010000230.1 GCA_948665105.1 uncultured Lachnospiraceae bacterium | reverse complement strand
CCTTTCACTTACTCCCCAGACTTTACTGCCTATAGATAATAGACGCGCCAATCTCGTCCGCCTTCTCCTGGCCCATGAAATACGCCGTCAACGCTAGCCCAAAGGGAATCGCCGTCCCCATGCCCCGGCTGGTGATGATGTGCCCGTCCCGAACCACTTCCTCTCGGGTGATAACAGCATCCAAAAGAGCCTCCTCAAAGCCAGGATAGCTGATTGCTTTTCTGCCCTTTAAAAGGCCCGCCTTTCCCAACACGCTGGGAGCGGCGCAGATAGCAGCCACCAATTTTTCCTGTCGGTTAAATTTCCGAATGATTTCACCGACCCCTGGATGTTCTCCCAAATGAGTGGTTCCCGGCATTCCTCCCGGCAGCACCACACCATCAAGACCGTCAAAATCCACTTCCTCAAACAGCGCATCCGCCAGCACCGTAATGTTATGGGAACCTGTCACCTCTTTTTGCCCGGATATGGATACCATCACCACCTCCACACCGGCCCGCCTTAAAATGTCGACCACGGTCAATCCTTCAATCTCCTCAAACCCCGGAGCCAGAAACACACCGATTTTACTCATGTAAAAACCTCCTGCCTTCTTAATTTATTTTACAATGACTAGAAAATATTATAAAGCAGATGCGAATAATAGTCAATGAGGGCTCTTTTGCGGCCATGTATAGTCTCTCAGTGTTACAGTTCACGCGCGCCATTCGCAAAGGCACCTTCGGTGCTTTCCCTTCTTTCCCCCAAAATGACAAAAACTTCCAACATATAATTTTTTCCTGTGGTACATAATAACACCAAGGTAAGTAATGCTTATCTTCGAAAAAACTATATTGAAAAAATTTGGAGGTGAATCGAATGTCTAACAATTCCGGTTCTAACACAAACAGAATGGCAGTACCACAGGCAAAGGAAGCAATGAACCGTTTCAAGCAGGAAGTGGCTTCTGAAATCGGTGTGCCCTTGAAAGAGGGTTATAACGGAGAATTAACATCAGCTCAGGCTGGTTCCATCGGCGGAGAAATGGTTAAGAAAATGATCATGAAGCAGGAACAGCAGATGTCTGGTGGCGCACAGTAACAGTTCCACCAAAAAAGCCTTTCGCAGGAATTTCCTGTGGGAGGCTTTTTTCCATTGTAATGAAGCTTCTAAAAATGTATAATGAAAGAAAACTCTTTGGAGGACTTATGGAAATCGAGCGAAAGTATCTGATTCGACAGCTGCCGGAGGACTATGCCTCCCACCCGGTGCAGCACATCGAACAGGGCTACTTAAACACCCGCCCGGTGGTGCGCATCCGCCGGCAGGATACAGACTATTACCTGACTTATAAATCCGAAGGCCTTATGGTTCGTGAGGAGTACAATCTGCCCCTGAACCAGGAAGCCTATCTGCATCTTCGGGAAAAGGTGGACGGCCACCTCATCACAAAGAAGCGGTACCGTATTCCTTACGGAGATAAGCTCACCATTGAGCTGGATATATTTGAAGGTTCACTGGCTCCCCTGATGCTGGCGGAGGTGGAATTCGTCTCCCAGGAGGAAGCCAACGCCTTCTGTCCGCCGGAATGGTTTGGAGAGGACGTGACCTTCTCCGGGGAATATCACAACAGCCGCTTATCCCATCAGGGCCTTCCCGGGTAAGCACCGGGAGAAGGGCATTGCAAAAGGACGCATCCTCCTCACATTCCGGGATACGCCCTTTTTCTGTTGCTTCTTTATTTGTCAGATACGGCTTTTTTCATATTGCTTACGGGTCCTAAGACAATGCTTTAGCTCCTGGTACCGCTGGTCCATGGGCCCCTCTGCAATCACAAGGTCTAAAACCACTGCCATGTTGTTAATCATCACATCCGTAATGCCTTCCTCCATGTCCACAAGAATCTGATACTTGTCTTCATAGGTCCTGGCATCATAGAAATCCATCAGCAAATTTTCCATGGTTTTCCTTCGGGAATACGGAGATTCCTTTTCCACCTCTTCCTGCAATGGTTCCAGGTTCGTCTCACCACCGGCTTCCGGCACAGAGCTCTCTTCCTTCTCACCACCTTGCTTTTCCGCCTGCAGCATCTCAACCAGCTCAAACCGGAACTTCTGCTTCACATCCGGGTATTTGACATGGTCCACCTGACTGATAAACATGGCAAGGGGTCTTGCATACACCCCGAAATCCCCGTACAATGCCTGATAGACCACCAGCTGCTCCCCCGTCTCCGAGTGGCTTGCAACGGTGACAACCTGATACAGCTTATCCTTAAAATGGCGATATTTCTCACCGCTTGTGGGTGTTCCCTGTGGCATAAAAGGCCCTCCTTCTGTGTAAAATTACTGTTTTTATTTCCCATATCCCGGCCCCGGTTACAGCCTTCTCTTCACAGATTGCAGATTTTGACTCTACACCTGAATCTGATTCAGCATATCCAGGCCTTCCGAGACAAAATCCCGCTCAAAGGCAATGCTGGTATCCGGTCCCGTAATCATAAGATTCTCGATTTCCTTCATGGTATCGCTGGTGACATCAACCGGTATCATGGGAGAGCTCTCCGTCTGGCTCCTGTTCCCGGCCGTCTGCTTTTCCCCAGGCCCGCCGGAGGTCCCTGCACTTTTGTACAATCCCTGGTTTTGGGTGGTTTCCCCGCCAGTATTATAAAAATTTACAGCCTTAGACGTTTCCTGATTCTTGTCAAAATCCTCCGCCACGGAAGCTTTTGCCCGCTCCAGAATGACGGAGCCGGAAGATTTGTTATACTTCTTCGCCAGGCGCTCCTTCAGCTCTCTCTGTTTGTCAGCCGTGCTTCTCCCATAATCTGCCGTGGTCTGCTGAGGAACAGTCTGCTTCACAGGCTGGGCCGCATACTGCCATCCGGTATTATTTTTCTCATTGGACCGGGCTTTCTGCTGCATGGTATTCACCGGCTTTGCACTCTGGGAGCTGCTTGGACTCTTGCCCTTGCTCACAGCCACTACAACCCAGATAACAATAATCACCCATATAATTGCACCCATATTACATCCCCTCTCCGTCATAAACACCTGGCTCCCGGAAATGATTTCCCTGAGCCTTAAAGGCTTTTCGCCTTCACATGCCTCTTTAGGTCTTCACCACATATTTTGCACTAAACGCCGCAAACAATCCAATCAATACTCCGGTCAGTACGTCCGTGGGATAATGGACCCCCAGATACAGCCTGCTTAAACAAATCAAAACTGCCAGCACAAAAGCTGTAATGCCGATATACCGGGGACTGCCCCGCAAGATAACAAATCCCGCCGCAATGGAGCTTGTGGCATGGCCCGAAGGAAAGGAGCTGTCCCTTAGGGGGCCAATCAACGCCTGCAATCCGGCAATGGCATCGTAAGGGCGCACCCGCATCACCAGATTTTTCAGAATCAGGTTCGTAACCAGATAACCGATTAGCAGCGCCACCGCCATGGCTGTGCCCGTCTTTCGGTAACGCCTGGTGCAGAGAAAGACGGCCGCCAGCACAATCCAGATGATGCCTCCGTCGCCAAGGCTGGTGATAAACCGCATAACCTCTGTAAGCCAGGGAAATCTTAAGTATTCCTGGATGAAAAGCAGTATTTTCCCATCCAAATCCAACAAAAACTGTAACAGCATAGTTCTTCCCTTTCACTACTTTAAATGGGCCAGAATAAAGTCCACATCCTCTTTCTTTCCGATGACCATCAGATGCTCCTCTTCCTTGAACACATGGTCCGCCGGAGGCAGCAGATTCGTCTCCCCATCCACCTTGGTGCCCAGAATACTCACGTGGTATTTCACCCGGAAATTCACTTCCTTGATGGATTTACCCAGCCATTCTTTTAAGGGCGGAATCTCATAGATGCCGTAATCTCCCATTTCCATATAGTCAAAAACATGGTTGGCTGACACCTTCACTGCCAGCTTCTCCGCAATATCCCTCTCGGGATAGATTACCTCGTCGGCGCCGTTTCTAAGGAGGAATTTGGCCTGGACATCCCGAGTGGCCTTGCTTATCACATACTTTGCTCCCAGCTCCTTTAAGAGGCTGGTAATCTCCAGGCT
This sequence comes from uncultured Lachnospiraceae bacterium, assembly GCA_948665105.1. GTDB lineage: Bacteria > Bacillota > Clostridia > Lachnospirales > Lachnospiraceae > 14-2. The sequence goes on along the minus strand of CAPNGW010000230.1, from coordinate 599 downwards.
GCTCTGGAAATTCGTTCCGATGCAGACCACGCACACATCAAAATTCCCAATCCCAAAGCTTTTTAAGACATCCACCTTGGTGCAGTCCCCGATTTTGGCGCTGGTGACAATGGGAAACAGCTCCTCTAAGGTCTCCTCATCTTCATCCACAATCATGACCTCATTGCCCAGCTCCACAAGATTTTTGCAAAGATGCTGGCCGAACCGTCCCATACCGATAATTAATATTGATTTCATACGTCTCTCCTATCCGATGGTAATGCGCTCTTTGGGCACTTTTACCTCTGCTCGTTTTTTCTTCTCTATAAAAGAAAGGGCAAAGGACATGCTTCCGATACGGCCACAATACATTAACAATATAATAATATATCTGGACGCCGTCGTCAAATCCCTTGTGATTCCCGTTGTCATTCCCACGGTTCCAATGGCCGAGGCCACCTCAAAAACCACATCATCCAAAGCCAGGGGCTGCATGGCGCAGATGGCCAGCACACTGGCAAGAAGCAATGTGAGATTCATGGAAAATACCGTGCTTGCCTTACGCACCCCTTCCTCATCCAGCCGCCTGCCAAAAATATTCAGCTCGTTTCGATTCCGAA
>CAPNGW010000229.1 GCA_948665105.1 uncultured Lachnospiraceae bacterium | reverse complement strand
GATGAGCGTATGCCCCGTCCTATGCCAGGTGCCATGGATGAGGGAATGCCCCGTCCTGCTCCGGACACCATGCGGCAGCCGGACACGATGCCGGAAAGGGAAGAAGAAATCATTATACCGGAGGATGAATTCACGGAAGGATGACGACAAGCTTTTTGCAGTAACGTGTGACTTTTGAAAAATATGAATGAAAAATCCAGCTGTAGATGTGAGTTTCGCTAAGCGTCTATGGCTGGATTTGTGTTGCGGTGGGTGGGGATTGCTTCAGAAGTTTTCTTTGAAAAACGCAAAAATAAACTATGTAAGGTGAAAAGTAACAAAAAAGGAGAGGGGAATTTGTGAAAAGTGCTAATTATGACAGGAAAAGAGAAATAATCGGCAGTGTGCAAAAGCAGTCAGCCGCTGCCCTGACCAAAGTCTCCTCTAAGTCTGTGGGAACGGAGACAGGGCTGATTTCCCAGGAGGTGACCTGGACGGTGGAGGGCGCCAACAGTGACAAGACAGCCATAGACAGTGCGGGACATCTGACGGTGGGTGAGGACGAGACCGCAAAGACCCTGACGGTTCGCGCTGCCTCTACAGAGGACTCCACCAAGTCCGGCATGGCAGTGGTGAATGTGCTTCCCAAAGATGGTGGCGAGGAGGAGAAACCCCACCCGAATCCTGGCGAGGAGGAGAAACCCCACCCAAATCCTGGAGAGGAAGAAAGTCCGGACAACAAAGTGGTTGAGACTACCATGGAAGAGCTTTTGGATGTAGTTGCGGATGCCAAAGAGGGAACTACAATTCGTGCCAAAGCAACGACGGAGGATATTCTCCCTGCGGAAGTCTTAGAGGCCATGGCAGGAAGAGACATCACCTTAGAGATTACTCTGGAGAACGGAATTACCTGGGTGATTAACGGTAAGGACCTTACAGCAGAGGAGTATAAGGATATCTGGCTGAACATTCTGTATGGGGATATAAGCATTGGAACTGTTCCAGCCTCCGTGATAGACGGTGTGAAGGGCGCCCTGTCCTATCAGGTTGCCGTGTTGAAGCACAGTGGCGAATTTCATGGAAAGGTGACACTAAGATTCCCGGTGGGCCGGGCAGCAATCGGAAAATATACCAACCTGTTCTACTACAACGAGACCACCGGAAAACTGGAATATATCCAATCCGATTTGGTAGGTGAGGACGGAATCGCAGAGTTTGAGCTAACTCACGCCTCCCAGTATGTGCTTTACGTCAGTGAGAAAGCCATGAATCAGGATTCCGTGACCGGAGCTGGTACTCCGGCACCAGAGTCACCGGAGGATAATGGAGGGACCACAGCTTCGAATCCCAAAACAGGGGATGAGGAGTCTCCCCTGGCAGGATTTGTACTGGCAGTGGGAGCCCTTGGAACGGCAGTGGCATTGTTTGTGAATAAGAAGAAGCTTCTGCATTCTTAAGAAGGGTGTGGAACCAGTAAATCAGGAATTCTGAAATAGGAATAAAAGGTCAATACGAAACAGTTATAAAAAGGCGTCTATCTCGGTGAAACCGGGGTGGATGCCTTTTTTGAAGGTTGAATGTGAATGATAATTATGTTATACTTCATGCAAAGCATATTTTCTCTCTTTGGGGCATTTCACAGAATAGCTCCTGACTCAAAGGGACATTCCCTGTCGTTTAAGATCTTCTATATAGCTGGTAAAGCTGTAAATCAGAAAATTCGTGCTTTTAAATTCACAATAACAAAAGCAGGAGTTTTCGAAGAAGAATTCCTGCAAAATACAGCAGGAGGAATGAAATATGAGAAATGATGCGGGATGGAAAGTATTCCTTTCCGACAACGAGCGCTATGCGGATATCATTAACGGTATCGGTTGCAAGGGCAGGCAGCGAAGATACGCAAAGAAGTAAGGAAGAATCACGTTGGGGTGAGCAGAGGGGAATACCTCTACGGATTTCGGAAAGAGAGCCGTCTGCACCCGTCGGTGACCATTGTCTTGTACTACGGAACGGAACCTTGGGACGGGCCGCGCACACTGCACGAAATGCTGGATTTTACAGATATCCCCCAGGGTCTTAAGGAAATGACAGCGGATTACCGGATGAATCTGGTGGAAATAAGAAAGCTGGAAGATACCAGCATATTTCATACGGACGTGCGCCATGTATTCGACTTTATAAGATACTCGGAAAATAAAGAAGCCTTAAAGGAACTGATGGAGGAAGAGGAGTATTTTCGGAACATGGAGGAGGACGCTTTTGATGTTGTCATCCAGTATGTAAATGAAGTGGAACAGTTGAAGGCAAAGGATTATTATAGAAAGGACGGGAAGGTAGATATGTGTACGGCGATAAAAGAATGGATGGCGGAGGAAAGAGAAGCTGGAATTATAGCAGGGAAACAGGAAGGAATAGTGGCAGTGGTTGCCAATATGCTTAGGCGTGGTATGAGCGATGAGGATATTATGGCCATTACGGAATGCGAACAAGAGTTGATAGACCAGGTGAGAAATCAAAGATGAGGAGAGAAAATCTGAAACAGAAATAGATTGGTATACGTTTCAAAGAAGGCTTGGGGTGAGCACTTTTTTGATAAAAGGAATTATAAAGTTTTCATAAAGAATCCGGTCATTCATTGACAAAACCACAGGGAAAAATTATAATAAACGGGAATAGGGGGCCTTTTGAGCCCCTTTTCATGCAGACAGCAGGTGGAAAAGTGTCTGTGACAGATAAAATATATGAGGTGAGGTATGAAATTTTTAAATAAAATGGAGCGGAAATTCGGTAAGTATGCCATTTCCAATCTGACCTTGTTCATCGTTGGGACATACATCATTGGCTATCTGATGGAAGTTTTTGCCCCCAACCTGATAATTTGGCTTTATTTGAATCCGGCGCTGATTTTTCAGGGGCAGGTCTGGAGACTGGTGACCTGGCTTTTGGTTCCACCGGGACAGATGGGCTTCTTTACGATTATTATGTTATTTTTCTATTACTCCATCGGCAGTACCTTAGAGCGCACCTGGGGAACCTTCCGCTATAATGTCTATATTTTCGGCGGAATTATCGCCACGATTCTGGGGGCTTTTGTACTGTATGGGATTTCAGCACTGCTATATGGCCCCACAGGTGCCCTTTTGAATACCACCTTGTACAGTGCAGCCTTTAGCACCTCCTATATCAGTATGTCTATTTTCCTGGGGTTTGCGCTGTCATACCCGGATATGCAGGTGCTTTTGATGTTCCTTATTCCCATTAAAATGAAGTGGCTGGCGATTTTGGATTTAGTATTTCTGGCCTCCGATATGATACGGGGAGTCAGAGACGGCAACTGGGGCATTTGCGTGGTAATTTTAAGCTCCCTCTTAAATGTGCTGGTTTTCTTTTTATCTACCCGCAATTACCGCTCTGTCTCCCCCAGGGAGATACACAGAAAGCAGGTTTATCGCCGACAGACCCAGCAGCCCAGCGGTATCACCAAACACAAATGCGCTATTTGCGGACGGACGGAACAGGACAGCCCGGATTTGGAATTCCGCTTTTGCTCCAAGTGCGATGGGAATTACGAGTACTGCCAGGACCATTTATTTACCCATGAGCATAAGAAGGGAAAATAGACGTTTAGACCCATGGAAGCTGCGATATGTGGAGTAAAGCGCTGCTTTCACAGAAGGAATATTGATTCATACGGAGGAAAGAGAGCTGCAGAAATGCGGCTCTTATTCATTACACAAAAATTAATTCATTAAAATTTCTAATCCATCCCCAGGGAGTCATTTATCGACAACAAAAATTGACAGAAAATACGCTAAGAATAAGCAAAGATAATAGAAAATTACATTGACGGTGCATGGTCCATATGCTACATTGACCATATGCAATTCATTGCATATCCAAATCCAAGCAGGAGGAAAAATATGAAGAAGCTGATGACCATGTTATTAACCCTCATCATGGCTGCCACTGTGCTGGCAGGCTGTGGGGATAACAGCCGAAGAACCGGTTCAGGCACCGTCAAGGACCCGGCAGAAGGAACGCAAAAGGACACAGAGACAGGCGGAAAGGCCATAGACGCCGCTGACATCAAAATTGGTATCATTTACATAGGAGACGAGAACGAAGGCTACACCGAATCTCACATGAAGGGTATTCAGGAGATGAAAGCGGCCTTAAATCTGTCTGATGACCAGATTATTGAAAAGACCCTTGTACCCGAGGCAGAGGCGGCATATGATGCGGCGGTGGACCTGGCGGACCAGGGTTGTAACATCATCTTTGCCAACAGCTTCGGCCATGAGTCCTACATGATGCAGGCTGCCGCGGAATTCCCGGACGTGCAGTTCTGTCACGCCACCGGATTCCAGGCAGCTTCCTCCGGGCTTCCCAACATGCACAATTATTTTACTGCCATCTACGAAGCCCGCTATGTGGCAGGCGTTGTGGCCGGTATGAAGCTCAATGCCATGATTGAGGCAGGAGAGTTCACCCAGGAACAGGCAAAAATCGGTTATGTGGGAGCATTTCCCTATGCAGAGGTAATCAGCGGCTACACCTCCTTCTACCTGGGGGCAAAGAGTGCCTGTCCCACTGTGACCATGGAGGTGCGCTACACCAACAGCTGGGCCAGCATAGATTTGGAGAAGGAGTGCGCAGAGGCATTGATTGCCGG